>PMJQ01000131.1 GCA_003157485.1 Ignavibacteriota bacterium | reverse complement strand
TTAGGCACGCCGCCAGCGTTCGTCCTGAGCCAGGATCAAACTCTCCGTTGTAGTTTTTTCAAACTATAAGTTTCGAGTTTGATGCTTGGCCACATTACCTCCCGCCCAACATCGGACGGAAACTAATCTTAGCCAAGGTTTAGCTCTGCTAAGATTGACGTATGGCTATGCACACTATTTTTCAAAGAACACCAGCCTTTTTGAGGCTGCCGCATTCTGAGCGGGCATTAAATATACCAAAACAAACCCTTATTGTCAATACCTGAAAAGACTTATTGCAACGTTTCTTGAAGCGAATTGTTGCAGTCTCAATGAGGGGCTCATAGCTTACGTCATTTCCGGTCGAAAGTCAAGAAGAATCTTCAAGTCGAGAGGATTCTTGCAAGGCGCCACAGATCTTTATCAAGCGCCTTCCGCTGCGACCACGTTTCGAGAAGCGGCGTATAGGCGATTTTCCCGTGGATATCCCCCACCATCACGTTCGTCTGCCCTTCAAGGAGAGCATCGACGGCCGCCAGCCCCATACGGCTCGCAAGTATCCTGTCGCGCGCGCTCGGGCTCCCTCCGCGCTGAATGTGGCCCAGGACGCAGACGCGGTAATCATAGCCGGCGGTGTCCTTGATCTTCTCCGCAAGGCTGAATGCTCCTCCCTCTTCCTCCCCTTCGGCCACAATGATTATCGCGCTCGACTTGACCTTCTTGTAATTCTCGAGATACTCCCTGAGCGCCTCGACGTTCGTCCGCGTTTCGGGTATCGCGACGTATTCCGCGCCGCTGGAGATCCCCACGTCGAGCGCGATAAAGCCCGCGTCGCGTCCCATCACTTCCACGTAGAAGAGCCGGTCGTGCGAGGCGGCCGTGTCGCGTATCTTGTCGATCGCCTCCATCGCCGTGTTGACCGCCGTGTCGTACCCGATCGTGAAGTCGGTGCCGAACAGGTCGTTGTCGATCGTCCCCGGCACGCCGATCGCCGCCACTCCGTGTTCTTCGATAAGGCGGACGACGCCCTGAAACGTTCCGTCGCCGCCAATCGCCACGAGTCCCTCTATTCCCGCCTTCTCGAGCTGCGCCGCGGCGCGCGCGCGTCCTTCCGGAGTCCGGAACTGCTCCGATCGGGCTGTGCGGAGAATCGTTCCTCCCCGCTGTATGATGTTGGAGACGGAGCGGGCGCTCAGGTCGACGAAATTTCCCTCGATCATCCCCTCGTAGCCGTGCTGGATGCCGATCACCTCGCAGCCGTTGTAGAGGCCGTTGCGGACGACGGCACGGACGCAGGCATTCATTCCGGGTGCGTCACCGCCGCTGGTGTAGACGCCTATTCTTTTCATTCAGATCAAAAGACTTTATTGAAAATGGAAGATTGAAAATCGAGAATCGAGAGTTCATTGAAAATTCATTGACGATTGATTGACGACTACTTCAAATCACCAAGAGACCAGAGCTTCATCCGCTCCATCAGAGCCAGGTCAGTCAGCTCGTAGTGAATGGGAGTGACCGAAATCCAGTTGTCGCGCACGGCAATCTGGTCGGTCTCGGGATCGGTGTCACGCACCGCCATGCTCCCCGACAGCCAGAAATATTCCCTCCCCGCCGGGTCACGCCTGACGTCGAACGTGTCCTCCCACGAGGAATTTCCCTGGCGGGTGATGCGCACACCTCCGATTTTGTCCTCCGGCACGGCGGGGACGTTGACGTTGAGGAGCGTTCCGCTCGGCAATCCCTCGGCGACGACGCGCCCCGCCAGCCGCGCCGCGAATTGTGCGGCATATGTGAAATCAGCCTGGTCATGCGTCGTGAGGGAGACGGCGATGGAGGGGATGCCGAGAACGGTCCCCTCGGTCGCGGCGGACACGGTGCCGGAGTAGAGGATGTTGATCGCGGTGTTCGATCCGTGGTTGATTCCCGACATCAGGAGGTCGGGCTTCTCTTTCAGGAGGAACCGGACGCCGAGCTTGACCGCGTCGGCCGGGGTTCCGTCGACCGCATACCCGAAAAATTCCCCATTCTTCCTGAACGGGAGCGCACGCAGCGGGTAGTTCATCGTGATCGCGTGCCCGACGGCGCTCTGCTGCCTGTCGGGTGCGACAACGGTCACGCGGGCTATCTTCTTCATCTCCTGCGCCAGGGCATAGATCCCGGGCGCGTCGATACCGTCGTCGTTCGCAATCATCACATGGAAGGGCATTCGGGGACTCACGTCGTGCTGAACAGGGAAAGGGCTAATAACTTTCTTTCATCGTGGGGAACTGCTTCGTTTTGACGTCGCTGATGTACCGCCGGAACGCGTCCCGCATCGTGTCCGCCATTTCGGAATACCGGCGTACGAACCGGGGCCTGAATTCCTCCGTCAGCCCGAGCATGTCGTGGACGACGAGGACCTGCCCGTCGCAGTGAGGACCGGCGCCGATGCCGATCGTGGGGACGGGGATCGCCGCCGACACCTTCCTCGCGAGTCCCGCGGGAATCTTCTCCAGCACGATGGCAAACACTCCGGCATCCGACAGAACTTTCGCGTCGCGTAGGAGCTGGGCGGCCTCGCGTTTGTCCTGGGCGCGCACCTCGTACGTCCCGAAACGGTTTATCGCCTGCGGCGTGAGCCCCAGGTGTCCCATCACCGGGATGCCGATCTTCACGAGGTGCCTGACGATCCCCGCGACGTATTCGCCTCCCTCCAGCTTCACCGCACCCACGCCCACCTCCTTCATCACGCGGCCGCAGTTGCGCACTGCTTCCTCGATGCTGTTCTGGTACGACATGAAGGGGAGATCGACGACGATCAGGGCGTTTTTGACCGCCCGTTTGACGGCCTTGGCATGGTAGATCATGTCGTCGAGCGTGACCGGCAGCGTCGTCTCGTGCCCCTGCACGACGTTGCCGAGGGAATCCCCCACGAGGATGATGTCGATGCCCACCTGATCGAGATATCGCGCGGTGAGAAAATCGTAGGCCGTGAGCATGGCGATCTTCTCACCCGCGCGCTTCATCGTCATAACGGTCTTCGTCGTCACAACCCGCGGCGCCGTTTTCTGTGCCATGCTCATGCGTTCCTCATGCCATTTGTGTTGTGAAGTGCGCGGGGGGCGCAAACGCAAGCCCCCACGTCTCTTCGAAGCCGCGGCGGATGGATCCGCCCAGATCATTCATGCGGACCGGCTCCCCGGTGATCATGCGCAGATCCGCCGTCTTCGCCCGGAGCGCCGCGCGGATGCTGTCGCGTGCGCCGTCAAGGGGGGCGGACAGGTACTCGGCGAGCCGAATGTGAGCGTCACCGCAGAGTATCGACCCGTGCTGCAGGACGACGTCCCCGGCCGGGCCGCTGAACCTGCGCTGCGCGCTGCCAACAAGCTTCCGGCCGCGCCATTCGATTTCATAGCGCGCGGAACTCGCAAAGCAGGGGACCGAGGAGGAGGAACGGTATTCTTTCGCAAAGTCGGGCTGGGACTTCTGCAGCGCGACCTCGACGCCGTACAGGGAGAGGCCCCACACGAGCGCCGCGCTGATCTCGTTGTACACCTGGAGTATGCTCCTGCGGCCGGCCGGCATCACCACGCTGTACGTGAGCTCTTCGGCGTGGAGAATCGCGCGTCCCCCGGTCGGCCTCCGGACGACGTCGATCCCGTCCGCGGCGCAGCGCGCCGCGTCGATGTCCCCCGCCGCCTGGTTGTGCCCGAGCGAGATCGCCCAGGGGCGCCACCGGAAAAGCCGGAGGACCGGGTACCCTTCCCCCACCGCCAGGGCGCGCGCCATGGATTCATCGAGCGCCATGTTGAAGGCGCCCGTCTGTTCACCGGACTCGATGTATGTCCATTCCGCGGGGGGCATCGGATCAGTGCCTGAGGCGGGGGCCCGACATGATCCCCCGTTTGCTGTTCCTTATGAATTCCAGGACGTTCTGCACTTCCCTGCAGCCGGACAGAACCGCATCCTCCTCAATCCGCGCCATCCCCTGCGACACATTGAGCCCCGACCTGTAAACGAGCGTGTAGGCGCGATCCAGAGCGTCGATGACGCCAGGGGAAAATCCGCGCCGCCTGAGTCCGATCGAGTTCAGCCCTTCGAATACCGCAGGCTCTCCTCCCGCCAGGACATACGGGGGAACGTCCTTGGGTATGCGCAGCCCGCCCCCGATCATCGCATGCTGTCCGATGTGGACGAACTGGTGGACCGGGGTAATCCCGCCGATCGTCACCCAGTCCTCGACGGTGATATGGCCGGCAAGCATCGCCGCGTTGGACAGGATGACGTGGTCGCCGACGGAGCAGTCGTGCGCGACGTGCGAGAACGCCATCAGGAAACAATCGCTCCCGATCACCGTCCGCCCCCCCTCTCCCGTCCCCCGGTGCAGCACGGCGTACTCGCGGACGGTCGTCCTGTCCCCAATTTCGCACGTGGACGCCTCGCCTGCGTATTTGAGGTCCTGCGGGGCGTGGCCGATCACGGCGCCGTGATGGACGCGGCACTCGCTGCCGATCCGTGCGCCGAGACCGATAAGCGCGTTCCCGCCGACGGTGGTTCCGTCGCCTATCACCGCACCCTCCTCGACGATCGTGAAGGGGCCTATGGAAACATTCGTGCCGAGGCGGGCCTTCGGGCTCACCGCGGCACGGGGATCAATGGATATGCTCATGAAGTTGGTCAGTTCATTGTGGGGTTGGACCGGGACAGGGGAGTTCCCTGTCCCCCGTTCCCGCCCGCCGCCTCCTGCTGCACCTCGTTACGGGGAACGATGGACGCCATCATCTCGGCCTCGGCGACGAGCGTGCCGTCCACAAAGGCAAGGCCTTTCATCTGGCAGATCCTGCTCTTCCGGCTGACCATCGTGAGTTCGAAAACGAGCTGGTCCCCCGGCAGGACCGGTTTCCGGAATTTGGCGTTGTTGATCGACATAAAGTACACGAGTTTGTCCCCGGGGTTCTCGATGCCGTTCAGCAGGAGAATCCCTCCCGTCTGCCCCATCCCTTCGAGGATGAGGACGCCGGGCATGACGGGGCGGCCCGGAAAGTGCCCTTCGAAAAACGGCTCGTTCGCCGTCACGTTCTTCACGCCGACAATCTTCTCATCCATCTGAAATTCGATGATCTTGTCGATGAGAAGGAACGGATAGCGGTGCGGGATGATCTTCTTTATGGCGTTGATGTCAAAGACGACCCCTTCCTTCCGTTCGTGCTGGAAGCGCCGGATGAGCTTCTTCTGCTGGTAGAGCTTCCGCACCATCCTCGCGAATTCGATGTTGCTTGCATGCCCGGGGCGCGCGGCGAGGATCTGGGCCTTGAGCGGGACGCCGATGAGGGCAAGATCGCCCATGACGTCAAGGAGCTTGTGGCGGGCGGGCTCGTTCGGGAAATGCAGGGGCCTGTTGTTGAGGACGCCGCTGCTTCCCAGGATGACTGCGTCTTTGATCCCGAGCTTCGTCGAAATCCGTTTGATCTCCGCGTCGTCAATGTCCCTGTCGACGATCACGATTGCGTTGTCGAGATTGCCGCCGCGGATGAGTCCCTGTGTATGGAGGACCTCCACTTCATGGAGGAAGCAAAAAGTCCGGCAGGGAGCGAACTCGCTGACAAACTCTTTCTCGAGGTTGAAGAGTCCCGTGTGCTGGCTCCCCAGCGCGGGATTGTTGTAGTCAACCATCACGGTGATGCGGTAGTCGTCGGTGGGAAGGGCGACGATGTCGACCTTCTTCTCCTCGTTGTGGTAGTGGACCGTCTGGTCGATGATGAGATAGTCCTTGGGCGCGTTCTGCTTTTCGAACCCCGCCCGCAGCAGGACATCCACGTACGGCTTCGCGCTTCCGTCCCCGACCGGGGGTTCATTGGCATCGAGCTCGATGAGGACGTTGTCGACCTGGAGCCCGACAAGAGCGGCCATGACGTGCTCGACCGTGTGGACCCGGGCATCGCCGACCTCGATTGTCGTCCCGCGGGAGATATCGACGACGTGGTCGACGTCCGCCGGCACCTCCGGGGAGCCTCCCAGGTCAATCCGTCTGAACCGGATGCCGTAGTTCTCCGGCGCCGGCTTGAACGTCATCGTGGAGACGCTCCCGGTATGAAGACCGATGCCGCTGATGGACACCGGTTGCTTTATCGTGCGCTGCTGGACGAGCATGGTGGCTCCGGAGTTCTGTGGCCCGATGGACTACGTTACGAGTGCGGCTTCAGTTTCTCAAGTTCCCTGCGCAGCGCCTCAACCTCGGATTTCAACTCACGGAGCGCTGCCAGCGCATCCGGGATCTGCGGCATCGCCCCCATGATGCGGGATGCCAGCCGGAACGGCACCGACGGGGTTCCCATGTACGTCCCCCCGGGGACGGTCGTCGAGCGGTGGACGCCGGACTGCGCGCCCCATTTCGAATCGTCGGCGATCGCGAGGTGCCCGGCAAACCCCACCTGTCCCCCGATCATGTTCCGCTTGCCGATCTTCGTGCTTCCGGAAACTCCGGCCTGCGCGGCGAGCACCGAGTTTTCGCCGATCACGACGTTGTGGGCCACCTGTATCAGATTGTCGAGCTTCGCCCCTTTTTCGATACGCGTCTCCCCCATCGTCGCCCGGTCCACGGTGCAGTTCGCCCCGATTTCGACGTCGTCCCCGACCGTCACGATGCCGAGCTGGGGGATCTTCTCGTACGAGCCGTCCGGTCTCGGCGCGAATCCGAACCCGTCGCTCCCGATGACGGTCCCGGAATGGATGATCACCCGGTCGCCGATCCTGCACGCCTCCCTGACCGTCACGTTCGCATACAGGAGGGTCCGTGCGCCTATCACAACATCCCTCCCGATGACTGTCCCCTGCATGATCATCGTGCCCTCGCCGACGCAGGAGCGCTCCCCCACGAATGCGTGGGCCCCGATGCGGACGCCTTCGCCGAGCTTCACACCCTCCTCGAGGACCGCCGTGGGGTGTATTCCGGGGGGGAGTGGTTCTTCCGGCGGGTGAAACAGAATGAGGACTTTCAGAAACGAGGCATACGGGTCATCGACGCGGAGGTACACCGGTGGAGGCCGCGGCCCCGCAGGGCGGGGCACCGCCGCGTTTTTGCCGATGATCACGGCCGAGGCGAGCGTCGTCTCGAGGTGCCTTGCGTACTTAGGGTTCGCCAGAAAGCTGATGTCGCCGAGAGCCGCCTCTTCGATCTTTGCCACCCGCCCGATCACGGCCGCACTATCCCCCTCGACGACGGCGTCGAGACGGGCCGCGATATCACGTACGGTCATCATGGGCGGGGAGGGGGTTTATTTCCCGAACGTCTGCATCCGCTGAAGGACGCGCTGGGTCAGGTCGTACTTGTCGTTTGCGTACAGAACAAGGATCTCCCCGCTCCGGTCGAAGATGTAGTCGTACCCGTCGTCCTTCGCGATTTCCTCGAGGACATGGAACATCTTGTTCTGGATCGGCTTCATGATTTCGTTCTGCTTCTGAAACAGCTCGCCGCTCTGGCCGAATTTCTTGTTGCGGAAGTCGGTGATGCTCTGGTCGAGCTCGCGAAGTTCGCGCTCCTGGTCCGCCCGGACCTGGTCCGTGAGGATCAGCTTCCGCTTGTCGAAGTCGTCGTACTTCTTCTTCCAGTCCGCCTGCATCTTCTGCAGGTCGGCTTCCCACCCCGCCACGAGGGCGTCAATCGATTTCTGAGCGTCGATCGCCTCCGGGAGCGTCTGCATTATCGTCTCGGAGTTGATGTGACCGATCTTCATCTGCGCGGCCGCCCCCGCGCACGCCAGCGCGAGAAGCGCCCCCACAATAAGTCGTTTCATGTACTTCCCCTCTGCTTGTGCTCTAACCGCGTCTCAGCCTGTCGATGACCTTGAACGTGATATCGTCCTTCGGGTCCCCGTACAGCAGGATCTGGATCTGGTCGGTCTTGTCGAATACGAAGTTGTACTTCAACTCTTTCGCCACCGCGGTGATCGCCGACTTGATCCTCTCGCGGATCGGGTTGATTATCGTCTCCGACTGGCGGGCGAGGATGCCGTCCTGGCCGAACCGGGTGACCTGGAATTCCTGGACCGCCTGGTTCTGCTCGAGAAGCTTCTGCTGTTCTGTCTTCTTCGTCGCGTCGTTGTAGAGCGATTCCTTCTTCTGGTACTCCGCGTATTTTTCCTGCAGGTCCTTCTTCATTGTTTCGAGGGAATCCTGCATCGGTTTTCCGATGCCGTCGATCCGCTTCTGCGCGTCCTGCGCGGCAGGGAGCTCCTGGAAGATTTTCGACGAATTCACGAAGGCGATGCGCTGCTGGGCGCCCGCGGGACAGGCGAAGAGGGCAAGGCCTGCAACGATCAGAGAGAGAGAACGAGTTTTCACATGAGCCTCAATATAGGAATGGGAATGGACTGTTATGAACAAACACCGATGCCGTCAGAATCCCTTGCCGAACTGGAAATGGAAATGCCACCCGGAGGCGGCCGTGCTCCCGGGGGTCACGCTGTCGAACCCGTAGCCGTAATCGAAGCCGAGAAGGCCGATCGGCTGGATCTGGATGCGCGCCCCGAAGCCGGCGGAGCGCTTCAGATCGAAGAAATTCGCCTCCGACAGCGAGGGAAAGACGTTTCCACCTTCTGCGAACAGGAGGAAATAGATCGGAATCGGGTTTATCGCCGCGGCAAATCTCAGTTCGAGCGTCTGCTTCGTCATCACGTTTCCGTACGCCACGGTCCCCACGTCGTTCCGGACGCCGATGGACTGGTCGTCGTACCCTCTGAGAGGGGTCGTGGCGACGTATCCGAGTCCCGTTCCCCCCATGATGAACTCGTCGATCGGGTTGATGAGGGAGTTTCCGATGGGCGCAAGGTAGCCGTAGACCGAGCTCCAGTAGAGTGCCACACGGGAGCTGTTTAACACCGGGATGTAGAATTCCGACGAGAAAACCCACTTCGTGAAGCTTATGTTCCCCGGGAGGACCGGCCCGCCGGACATCTGGATCGACAGCGACACGTTGGAGCCATACGTCGGGAAGATCGGGTTGTCAATGCTGTTCCTGGAGATGATCTGCGTGACGCTTACCTGCCGCGACACGCCTTCCCTGTAGATTCCCTCGCCGGCGCGGACGTTGTTGAACTGGCCGTTCAATATCCAGTCGCCCCGGAAGAAGTCGTCGGGCCACCTGAACCGGCGGCCGATCCGTATCGATGCGCCGGTCTGCTGGAGGTCAAACCCGTAGATCTGCCGGGTGTCGAAGAGGGTCACCCCGAGAAGCGTGGGGGATCCCCACAACCAGGGCTCCGTGAACCCGAGGCTGAACGTCCTGAACCGGGACCCCTCACCGAACTGCCATTCAAAGTCCAGGATCTGGCCCGCGCCGCCCGTGAGCGGCTCGCTTATCGAGAAATTGTTAATCGTGAAACCCAGAGCGCCCGTGACGCCGAAGGCGCCGCTGTACCCGACGGAAGCGTTGATGTTGTCGCTCGATTTCTCTTCAACTTCGTATGTCAGATCGACGGTCTTGTCGTCGACAAGATTGTAGTCCGGCTTGATCTTCTCCGGGTTGAAGTAGTTCAAAACGGAGAGCTGGCGGATGCTTCTCATTATCGCCGCGCGGCTGAAATAGTCCCCGGGCCTCGTGTAGAGCTCCCGGCGGATCACCTTCTCCTGCGTCTTTGTGTTCCCCCGGATATTGACGTGTCCGATTTTGAACTGGTTCATCTCGTACACGTTGATCGTGACATCGACGGAATCCTCGCCCACCCGGGTCTCGGTCGGCTCGAGGTTCACGCGGAGGTAGCCGTTGTCGAGGTAGAGCGACGCCACGTCGTTCTGGGATTCGTTCCCGCGCAGGTTGTGATCGAACTTTTCCTGGTTGTAGATTTCACCGCTGATCATCCCGAGCCGCTGGTTCAGCTCGTCCGCCGAGTACACGGTATTCCCCTGCCAGGTGATTCGGCGGATCCTGTACTGCGCCCCCTCCTTCACATGGATGAGGATATCCATATTCTCCTTGGAGGCGGAATACCAGATGCTGTCTCCCAGAACCTCCGCATCGCGGTACCCGTTTTTCTGATAGAACTCGACGATCTTCTTCTTGTCCTCGTCGTATTTCTTCCTGTCGAATTTCGCGGACGACCAGAATTTCCACCAGTGCTTTTCCGAGGTCTCGTCCATCGCCCCGCGGAGATCCCCGTCTGTGAACGCGGTGTTCCCCGTGAAGTTTATGTGTTCCACCTGGACCTCGTTCCCCTCGTCGATCGTGATTTTCAGCACGACGCGGTTCTTCAGGGAGTCCATCTTCACCGTCTCGACCTTGATCACGGCGAGAAGATACCCGTCCTTCTGGTACAGCTTCTGGATCTCCTTCTGAATCCGGATGGATTCCTGCGGCTGATAGACTTGCCCCTTGACGAGAGCGATCTTCTTGTTGATGTCGTCCTCGCTCACCTCCTTGCGCCCGGTGAACTCCGTGTGATCAAACCGGGGAAGTTCTCTGACCGAGAGGAGGACATAGATGCCGTTCCCGGCGCGCCTGTCGATGGAGACCTGGACGTCGTCGAACAGCTTCAGTCCCCACAGCCGCCGGACCGCCTGGCCGACCTGATCGCCGGGAATCGTGATCTCGTCGCCGACTTTGAGTCCCGCGTTGGCGATAATCGCGGCGGGATCGGCCAGCGTGTTTCCTTCGACGGAGATGCCGAGGATCTTGTCCACTTCCTGGGGAGGGGGCTTCTGTTGCGCGCCGGCCGAGGAGCACAGGACACACCCTGCGATGACAGCAACAACTGCAGCAATCTTCATATCAGAGTCCTGTGACACTCTT
>PMJQ01000076.1 GCA_003157485.1 Ignavibacteriota bacterium | reverse complement strand
ACAGCGGCAATGTGCGGCGTCTGTCCCGGGAAGTTCACCGCGACGTATGCCCGGTGCGACGCCGGATCAATGAACGACCGGGAGACGGACCCCATCGCCTCGCGCGTGACGTTCCGGTACGGCGTGACGGGATACCGGCGGAGGGAATCCAGGTTAGCACTCTGCCAGCCACGCTCCCACGCGATCCAGTTCTGCCATTCCTGGTCGAGGGGGGCGTTGTAGACATCTTCAAACTGTGAGGAGAACCCCGCGCTGCAGCCCGGGGACTGTATGAACCACCGCAGAAGGGACTCCGGGCCGTGCTTGAGCGCGAGGTAGCTGATGAACCTCGTCCCGTAGAGATACGACGCCGCCCCCACCTGAAAATCCACTTTCGTCCCCTCCGCCTCCAGCCCCACCGCGTCGAATATGTAGCTCGAATCCCGCACCATCGTCCTGAAGACCATCTCGTCATAGGCGCCGAGCGCGCGCCCGAGCCCCCCCGCCATCCAGGTCTCCATGAACACCGCGATCGACTCCACGTACCACCGGGGCGCATACCAGCGAGGCCCCGTGAGGTACGCGTACGCCATGGAAAGCGGCTGCTCGGGAATCGGCGCGACTTTCCCGACGAACAGCGAGCGGAAGAAATTGTCCCGCGGAGAGGGCTTGTCCATCGTCATCACATGAACAAGCTCGTGCATCATCATGAGGTTGAACCGCTCCTCGGCGGGCATGGTCTCGTACACATAGCTGAAGGGGGCGATGCCGATGCTCATGAAATCGAAGGGAACGGTGTTCGCGGCCCCGGAAGCGTAGTCGCCGAAATCCTGCAGGAGGACGTTGACCTTNNCGCTCGAAAAGCTGGGCGTGAAGGAGGGCGGGGAGCAGTGACGCAAGTCCCGCGACGAGAACGAGTCCCGCGGCCGGCTGATTCAAGCGGAGACAGGAAGCGGCACCCCGTACACGGGGGAGCGGCGAACGGATCGGCACGCGAGGCACGAGCGGCGTGTCAGCTGTGTGGTGTGAGATGGGAAAGATCAGGGGGGATTATGAGAGTTTTTGCCGCAAAAAGCAAGTATGACTCACTGTGCGTTCCCGTCGGATATGACAGGGAGGCGCCCCTCGTAAGAGGAACGCCTCCCTGTTATTTAGTACACATGCCCCGCACGGACCGGGACGAGCGTGCTTACTGCTGCGCTGCCGCCCCGGCGGCTCCGAATGCGCCGCTCGCGAGTGCGGATGTGAATGCAGGGTTCGTAAGAGCAGCTTTGAATTCGGGGCTCGCAAGCGCAGACCGTAGCGCGGAACTCTGCAGCGCAGATTGAAGCGCGGAGTTCTGCATCGCAGCCGTGAACCCGGGGGCCGCGAGCGCTGACTGGAGCGCGGAGCTCTGCAGGGCGGACTGAAGCGCGGGATTCTGCATCGCAGCCGTGAACCCGGGGGCCGCGAGCGCGGATTGAACTGCAGGGGTCTGGAGCGCGGACCGGATCGCCGGATTCTGCATTGCCGCGGTAAACCCGGCGGATTGCAACGCTGCTTGAATCGCAGGAGTCTGCAGTGCCGACCGGAGAGCCGGATTCTGCATTGCGGCCGTCATTGCCGGGGACGTTAGTGCAGCCGTCATTCCTGGAGACGTCAGAGCCGACTGGAACGCCGGCGCAGCCAGCGTTGCCCTGAGCTCCGCCCTGAGAGCCGAGCTCTTCAGGTTCGCCGCTGCCATAGCGCTTGCCATGTCAGATTTGGCAAGAGCCGATGTAAAGCCGGGGGACGTCATCGCCGCGGTAAATGCAGGTGATGCAAGCGCTGCAGTAAATGCCGCGGAGGTGAGCGCCGACGTGAACTGCGGAGTCGCCATTGCTGCCGTGAACGCCGGTGACGCAAACGCGGAGGCCAGTCCAGGCGATGCAAGGGCGGCTGCGACACCCGGCTGAGCAAGAGCCGATGCAAACCCGGGGGATGCAAGCGCCGCCGTGAACGCCGGGTTGGTCATCGCTGCTGTAAATGCTGGTGTCGCCAGAGCCGATTTGAATCCGTCGTTGTTTAATATCGCCTGGATCTTGTCGTTTTGCAGGATCTTCTGCACTTCTGGATCCTGCAGGTGAACATCCTTCTCGCTCATCTGCCCGGCGCGGTATTTATTGGCCGCACCGATCGTCCCGGAGACGTTATCCACCGGGGGCCATCCGTGAAACACGACGTACACGAGAAAGCATGCAACGACGACTCCGGCGCCTATCCATATCGGGCGCCTTGAGTGTTTGGGGGGTGTCGCGGGTGCGTTATCCATCTGATCCTCCTGGCGGGGACTGTGAATGAATTTCCAGTGCAGCTGTTCTCAATTCCAACGAACCGGAAGCGTGATTCAGTGAACCTGGATGTCGCGCGTAAACGTCCCCCCACCCGTGCACGCCACCTGCACGGTGATCCTCGAGTCCCTCACACCCGAAAACGACAGAGTGCACCCCTGCACCCCGGTTCCCGTTACGGTCACAACTCCCTCGTTGACGACGACGGGCCCTCCCGTGGACTGGAACTCGCGGACGTTTTCGAGCTTCACGCGGGACGGGTCAAACGTCAGCTTTGTCGTTGTGGGGGCGGCGCAGGCAATCCTGAGCGTCAGCTCTTTTCCCGCTTCCGTCGGAATTGCAGTGAGCGTCCCCTTTGCGCCGTGCACGTCGACGCTGTACGACTCCGCATTCGAGATGAGGGTTCCCGTTGCCGCTTCGCCCGAAACGCCTGCGACGGGCTGGGGATGGATCAGGAACATGAACAGCAACGCCCCGGTCACGAGACCGCCGGCGAATACGGTGCCGTAACGAAGGACCGTGGGGGTCCGGACGAGCGTCCGGAGAGATTCGATCCACGATCTGCGCGACGGATGGGGAGCGATCCTTGACCGGATGTCCGCCCTGATCCTGTTTTCAAGGTTGGGGGGAGGCTCCGCATTGCGCACCGAGGCGAGTGTGGTTCCGAGCGTCTTGAGTTCAGAGTGGAGCTTGCGCGCTGCGGCATTCCGCCTGAGGGCGGAGTCGAGCGCGCGCCGTTCGGAGGGAGAGAGGTCCCCGTCCACATCCCGCTGTATCAGTTCACGAATCTGTTCTCCGGTCATTCCTCCGTACCCCTTTCTTCTTCAGAATATCCTTCAGCAACTGGCGCGCGCTGAAGAGCCGTGATTTTACCGTTTTTTCAGACAGATCCAGAACCTGCGCAATTTCCCTGTACGAGAGCCCCTGCATATGCTTCAGGACGATCACGGCCCGCTGGTCCACCTTCAGCAACATGAGTCCGTCCTGAATCCGTTTCTCGTCCCGGACAGCCTCGTCGTCTTTTTCGTCCGCGCTATCAACCGCCAGATCGTTCCCTTCGAGCCCTTCGAACCGCTTCTTCTGCTCCAGCGCATTGAGGGATTCATTGACAGCAATACGGTAGAGCCAGCTGAAAAACCTGAACTGCGGATCAAATCTCGCGAGATTCTCATACGCTTTGACAAACACCGACTGCGCTATGTCGGCAGCATCGTCAGAATCCCGCACCATGCGGAGAGCCAGATTGAATATCGTCCGCTGGTGCCTCTCCACGAGCATGTCGAAGGATTTGACCTCGCCGCCACGGCATTGCCGGACCAGATCTTCGTCACTCTGCTCTGTCATAATTACAGTCAGCCGGTAAAAAAGTTGGTATTATTCGATCTCGAAAATCAGGTCAAACCGGGCAATTCTGAAGACATCCCGCACCATCCGGTTCATGTTGACGAGCTTTATCGCTTTCCCCTCTTTTTTCAGACGCTGCTGCGTGGCCAGGAGGACACCGAGACCCGCACTCGAGATGTAGTCCAGATCCTTGAAATCCACGATCGCCGAAGCTTCCAGAGCCGAGAACACCTCGCGGGCCCGGTCGGTCTGTGCGGCGTCAAGCCTCCCTGTTAAGACAACAATCCCCCTGTCGTTGACGGTGATGCTGAACATGCTACCTCTCCAGGTTTTTTATCAGTGTGATTCTGCTCGTGCCGTCAACATAGTCGTATGAAAGGCCGTCGAGCATCTCCCGCGCGATGTGTATCCCCAGCCCCCCCGGTTTCCGGTCTTCGAACGGGACGTCGAACTGGGTCTTTGTCGGTCGCGTGACATCGAACGGGACGGGAGTCTCTTCCTCGAGCCTGACTGTCACGGTGCGCCCGTCGCGGAAGGCTTCGAGGCAAATCTCATTTCCCGTTCCTCTCCCGTACTTCACGATGTTTGTGAAGAATTCTTCAACGGCCAGGTTAAGGACATATGAGGACTGCCCGTCTATCCCCTCCTCGTCGGCAAACTTCCTGAGAAAGCCGAAGATCGCGTCGAGCGACCGGATGTCCTTCTCAAACTGCCGGCGCATCAGGTGCACCCGCCGGCTGTCCGGGCCGCCCAGGATTCGGTTCTCATTTACAGGCGCTTGATCACGACGATCGTCATGTCATCCGCCTGAGGAGCGGTGCCCGCATGCGTACGGACGGCGCCGATGATGCTCTCGATGATCCCCGCAGCGTCCTGGGATCTGCACCCGGAGACGATGGATTCGATCCTGGCGTCGCCGAACTGCACCGCCGCCGGGTTGACCGCCTCGGTGATTCCGTCGGAATAGACGACGATGACATCCCCCGGAGCGAGCGGAACGGCCTCCTCGCTGTAAGGAAAATCCTCCATGATGCTCAGAACG
>PMJQ01000039.1 GCA_003157485.1 Ignavibacteriota bacterium | reverse complement strand
TACGGAACAGACCGCCGGTGACCGGGTTGAGATTCTCAGAACCTGGGTTTTTGTAGACTCGGTTTTCCACAGCATAAAGGTGTGCAGGACTTATCACAATCGCATTACGTATACGTTAGATGTCCAGTCGATATACGCCGGGATTTATGAACGGCACGGGGACAGTCACAGTTTTGACGACAACACAGTCTACTGGGAAACGAAGGACACCTTTATAACGCTTTCCCGAACGCTCACTCCACATATGAACTCGTATGCTATCGTCAGCGTCGGTGCCATTCCTCTGGAGTATCTTGATTCAGAAAAGGACTATGATCGACAGACCAGGCGGACACATCCGACCTCCGGAAACGCCGGCGGGGCGAACTATAAAGCGTTTGAGATGACTGGCCTGGTGGGTCGCCAGATATTGGAAAGTGGTTCGTCCGACGCGGACATACAGGTGTTGAGGTCAAAGATCATACTTCAAGATAACGCCTCAATCTCTTCATACTTTCTGAAGACGGCCCGAACTACCTACCCCCGCGGAACTACGTGGAGAGCTGTGGACGATCGGGGCAACAACTGCCTCATAAGTTTGACTGAGGATGGCGAAAATGCTCAAATTGTGTTCGACTACGGGGATTTCTCCTGTACGTACAAAATGAAGAGAGATTCATGATACCAAAGGCAATGCCAGGAGCTCCTTCTCTTGTTTTCCAGTGGTCCTGCCACGATCAGCGCATTCAAACCACCTGATCGACACTCCGGCTTCTTCTCCGGATACTCCGCGAGAGGAGACAAGAGAGGATTGCGTCATCAGTGCTTTACCGCGACCTTCGCTGTGGCGATCCCGTCCAACTCCGCCACGATATCCGGCGATAACTTCAACTGGAAACTGTCCATTCATTTTCGTTCAATCAATATGCAGGGCGCAATGAGCCGCCTAATCCTCTCACGGCTTCAATGATCACGATCAACAGAACGGATTCAGATCATCCCCATTTCAGGGAACTCGTTCGGCAACTTGATTTGGATCTCGCTGAACGGGACGGCAAAGACCATGCATTCTATGCCCAGTTCAACAAGGTGGACATGATAAAACATGTCGTCCTGGCATATGATGGTGACAAACCAGTGGGCTGCGGGGCAATAAAGCCGTACGGGGCGGATACAATGGAAGTGAAACGCATGTACGTGTTGCCCGGGGACAGGGGAAAAGGGATTGCGACGACGATCCTGACTGCACTGGAACAATGGTCCATGGAGCTCTCCTGTGAGAAGTGCATACTTGAGACAGGGAAGAGGCAGCCGGAAGCCATTCGGCTTTATCAGAAGAACGGGTACCGGGTCATTCCAAATTACGGTCAGTACGTGAATGCCGGTAACAGCGTTTGCTTCGAGAAGGAGCTGGAAAAACCTGCGTATTAACAGGATGCCGGGCCACCTCCCCGGGACGCAGGCAAAGATGCGCGTCCATTCGCAGGAATCCCCGGGGAAGGTTTCAGGGCGTACGGATCCCTCGGTCGGCCAAAACTGAGCCGGATTTACGGTTTTCGCTTGCGCATTATATATCGCTTTTCTATATTGTTTCACGCTGTTCATACTGTGCCAGGAGCGACTCCCTGCGGAAGTGGCGAAATTGGCAGACGCACCATCTTGAGGGGGTGGCGCCCAAAAGGCATGCGGGTTCAAGTCCCGCCTTCCGCACTTGATATTAAAGAACCCTCACCCATGCATCCTTCGTTGAAGCGGTCTCTCCTGTTGGGCGGATTGTTCGCCCTCTGCATCGCCGGAGTCGCATCTGCCGCTGTTCTCAAGGGTCAACCGACGGCAAAAAGCGACGGATCATCGATCACGATTCACTGGGACAGTGATGACGAAACCGGCGTGCTGGGTTACGAGATTGCACGCCAGGTCGGCTGGAACGGGCAGTACGTTGTTCTCGTTCCCTCGATGAAGGCGAAAGGAAGTAACCAGCCTTACGATTTTGTCGATGAAACTGCGTTCCGGACGACGGCGACCTTTTACAAATACAGGATCACGGCGCTCTACTCGAACGGCACGCGTTCCGACCCCTTTGAAACCGGCGTCAGTCACACGGTAAACAGCGTCAAGAGGACCTGGGGGAGCATCAAGGCGATGTTCCGTTGATGCGCTTCACGCCACTGCACGTTCCAGAATCTGAAAGGCGATACTGAGGTGTCGCCTTTTTTTTCATGCCGCTGATGGATCCACGCACGAACTTGATCCTCGCCTCCCGTTCTCCCCGAAGAATTCAGTTACTCAGACAGATCGGCATGAACCCGACGGTCATGCCGTGCGATATTCCGGAGCCATTCGACCCGTCCCGAACGCCGGAAGAGAATGCCGCGTCGCTGGCGCTTCAGAAGGCCCTCTGCATTGCGGAGAGGGTCGGTGAAGGTGTCATCATCGGCGCGGATACGATCGTCATTCTGGATGGGAAAATGCTGGGGAAGCCGGAAAGTCCTGCGGATGCGGTCCGGATGCTGGGTCTGCTGAGCGGGAGGACGCACTCGGTGGTTACGGGGTTCGCAATTGTGGAGCGGCCGTCCGGACGCCATGTGACGGGAACGGAGAGAACGGAAGTCACATTCCGCCATCTGCCGCCGGCGGAAATAGAGGAATACGTACGGGGGGGCTCACCGCTCGACAAAGCGGGTGCCTACGGAATTCAGGACGACTACGGTGCGGTGTTCGTCAAGAGGATCGAAGGGTGCTTTTACAACGTCGTCGGGCTTCCTCTGTCGAAGCTCCATACGGCTCTTCAGGATTTTGGAACCAATCGTTCAATCACAGAGGAATGATGAAGATGGAAAGGCGAATCCGCGTCCTCGTTGCAAAAGTCGGGCTGGACGGGCATGATCGCGGCGCGAAGGTCGTCGCCGCAGCATTGCGCGACGCGGGGATGGAGGTGATCTACAGCGGGCTTCGCAAGACGCCCGAAGTCATCGTCGAGGCGGCGGTGCAGGAGGACGTTGATGCGATCGGCGTGAGCATACTCAGCGGCGCACACATGACGATCTTTCCGCGCGTGATGGCGCTTCTCAAAGAAAAGGGGCTCGGCGATGTTCTGCTGTTCGGCGGAGGGATTATTCCGGACAAGGATATCGACGAACTGGGGAAGATCGGCGTGGGACGCCTCTTCACTCCCGGGGCATCAACGCAGACGATCGTCTCGTACGTCCGGGAGTGGGTGGGAGCTCACCGCGGCTGACGTCGAGATGGAAATCCCTCATCTGTCAACCGGGAAGCACGTGAGCGCCGGATGCAGCACGATACAGACTACGGCGTCACTTTTGTGACATTGACCGCCTGCAGACCTTTTGTTCCCTGCTCCACTTCAAACTGCACTGCTTCGCCCTGCTTCAGGCTTTTGTAGCCCTCCCCCACGATCGACTTGAAGTGCACAAAGAGATCCTCGCCGCTCTCACGCGTGATAAAGCCGTAGCCCTTCGCGTTGTTGAACCACTTCACGGTTCCCTTTTCCATGCCGGGATACCTTTCCGGAAAGATGACCAAGCTCGGGAGACGTCCTCTCGCGAAATTGTAACGAACCGGAATGAAAAACGCAAGAGGAGGGACTACCGCTCGAGCCATATCCCAAACGATCCGGGACGCGGTTCGTCGTCTTCAGGGGAAGGTTCTTCGACGACGTCACTGATGAGTAATGCAACGCTCGAAGGGTCAAAGGGGAAAAGATCGTCGGCGGAAAAAATCGCCCGGAAGTCCTGGGGCTGGAAGAAGATCATGAATTTTTCTGAGAATTCGTTCAATCTCCGGATGTAGTACGCCGAGTTCTCGTCCGGGAAATTTGGATCCCATTCCTCCGCGGCCTTGCAGAAATCGGAACCTCTCGGACTGGGGTCGTTTCCCGTTATATAATATGCGATTCTGTCGCCCGGCCTCAACGGCCGTCCCGAGGCGATTGCCACGGTGTAGGCGGCGCTCCGGTTCCTCCGGCCTGCTCTCACATCCTCCTCGTATACCGCAATCGGATCTTTCAGTGCCTCCACCCTCGCAAAATCCCTGACATCCAGCCCGTGGCTCAAAATCGTGGTGTAATACTGCACATAGAGCCGGTGGAGCCGGTCAAAATCCCCCTGGAGGATGAAATCTATGCACTGGTGGACGAACGTCCGTCCGAACTGTTCCATGCTTCTTGAAACGAGCGAGGAGCCCTTGATGCGTATTTTGTCGTCGTATCCAAGGAGCGCATAGTTCTTCTTCTTGTAGCTCAGGATCTTCCGGTATCTCCCGTCCATCGCAACCGTAATCCCTTCGGGGAGCTTTGCGCTCAGGTCCGCCACGAACCCCGTCTCCTGCGTGTCGGTATTCACCCCGACGGGAGGGACGAAAAATATGCCGTCGGTATCGACCTCGACGACTTTTCCCCCCTCGCCCCGGATTTCCGCGATCATCGTCCTCAGGAATTTCTGTCCCGTCCTTGTCACCTCATCCGCTTTCCCGTGATCGTTGAAGAGAGCGCGGCTGTACCCCAGGTACCCGTAGAATGAATTGATGAGGATCTTGAACGAAGACTGCATCGCATCCAGCCGTGATCGCGAGACCGGCTCTTCAGTCTTCTGCATGGCCCGCTTTGTTTCAAGACGCATCGCCGTGAGGTCTTTGAGGAGCCCCAGGAAGACCTCCAGATCGTCCGACACCGGGGCGATTCCCCCGGTGAGCATGATGGAGGGATACAGCGATTCCACGTCGGCATGGACCACGGGACCCAGAACGCCCGTCAGAAAAATGTCGGTATATCCCCCCGTTGTCTGGACCCCCGGCGTCGGGCGAGGAAGGGCATGCTTCCGCCTCAGGTATTCGCGGACAAGGAGGCTCTCGATCTTCGCTGCCGCACCCATACGCGCGACGGTCCCGTAACCATACGGGAGCATCTGGGTCAGATAGAACGGGCTTCCGGAGAGGTGGGCGCTCAGTGCGCGCGTCTCCCGTACGTCATCAAGGGCATATGCCATAAGCGTTGCAGGCTCATTGTCCCAGTACCAGCTTATCTTCTCGCCGGGGACGTACGTCCGTCCGGCGGGGGAGAGGCCGAAATACTGCGCGGCATACTTCAACCCGTAGCTCTCCATGTTTCTCCGGACGGCGTCATAGGTCTGGACCAGGATAAGCGTGTCGATGATGTGACGGCCGGCGATCTCCGCAGCGGTGTACTCGAAGGGATGCTCGGCGAATGATGTGCGGGAGTCGAAATTCCGGGGAACGCTTCCATCCCTTCCCAGGGCGGGGGTGATGCCGTGGAGGGCACAGCGGGTCAAAATGTACGGAAGGTCGAAGTTAAATATGTTGTGCCCTTCAATGACGTCGGGATCCCGTTCCCTGACCGTGCGGATAAGCTCTTCGAGCATTTTCGGTTCGGAGAGCTTCTTCCCGTCGATGATGTGCTCCCACCCGGTGCTGTCACTGAGCGCCACGAGGATGATCCGGTCCCCCGGGCGAGAGGAGTTGCTGAACCGGTGCCCGGACGTCGTGTAGGTCTCGATGTCGACCTGGAGCCTGCAGAGGTCGCCGAACGTGAGATCCTTGAACAGCGTCCTTCCGGACTGCATGAGGTACTGCGTAACGGGATCCGCATTCAGGTGGATGACGTCGAGGTCCTGGTATGCTTCGACCTTTTCCACGGCATGGCGGTTGTACACGTCAAGGATGTGCCGGACCGCATCCCACATCGCGGGCCACTCCTCGAAGACGCAGAGGTGGTTGTAGGCGCCGGGACCCTCGAGCCTGCGGACCCAGTGTTTTCTGCGGAATCCATCGAGGAGCTTCGGTTCGGAAAGAAAGAAGAAGGGAAAAAAGGGGCGTTCTTCGGATGTGATTGTCTCCCCGCCGCGCAGGAAGATCCGCATCGCACCGTCGCCGGCCTGGTGGGCGGCGACGATGCGCGGATCTGGAGAGTGGCCGAAGAGGACCGGGTTCATCCGTCCTATTGTTTCTTTTTCCAGGCCTCGAGGAATGGCGCGATCAGATCAATGGGGACAGGGAAGATCGTGGTCGAGTTCTTCTCGGAAGCTACCTCCGTGAGCGTCTGAAGGTAGCGGAGCTGGAGAGCAATCGGGTGCGCCTCGATCACCTGGGCGGCGTCCGCAAGCTTCTGTGACGCCTGGAACTCGCCTTCCGCATGTATGACCTTCGCCCGGCGTTCCCGCTCCGCTTCGGCCTGCCGCGCCATCGCGCGCTGCATCTCGGGAGGAAGATCGATCTGTTTCACCTCGACGTTCGAAATTTTAACCCCCCACGGCTCCGTATGGAAATCCATGATCTTCTGGAGCTCGCCGTTGATTTTGTCCCGTTCGGCGAGGAGATCGTCGAGAGCCGACTGGCCGAGGATGCTTCGGAGCGTCGTCTGAGCGAGCTGGGAGGTCGCGAAGAGGTAGTTCTCGACCTCGACGACGGCCTTGTCCGGCTGGACGACCCGGAAGTAGATCACGGCGTTGACCTTGAGGGAGACGTTGTCCTTCGTGATGATGTCCTGCGGCGGGACGTCCATCACCACCGTCCGCAGGCTGACCTTGACCATCCGGTCAACCACGGGCCAGAGGAATATGATGCCGGGCCCCTTGACGCCGATGAGGCGTCCCAAACGGAACACGATCCCCCGCTCGTACTCCCGGAGGATGCGCACGGCGTTGCTGACGATGATGACGACGAAAATGATGAGGACGAATATGAAGGCTCCAAAGACTTCCATGTGCTGATCCTTTCAGTTGGAATGTTTCTCCGGTACACGGACGGTCAGTGTCAGGCCGTTGACGGCCACGACCGTGATGGGACAGCCGGCGGGGAGCGGATCGCCGGTTGTCACGGCGTTCCACAGCTCGCCGTGAAGGCGGACCTGCCCGGCGGGGGAGATGGGCGTGACGGTTTCGCCGGGTTCGCCGACGATCCCCTCGACGCCGGTTACCGGCTTGCGGCTCTGCGCGCGGATGCCGAGACCGACGGCAAGCAGGAAGAAGAGGGCCGTGCAGAGCACCGCGGGGATGATGACTCCCCATGAAATGGCGATGACTTCCAATGAGGACTCCGGATTGATGAGCATGACCGATCCCAGCAGCAGCGACACGATCCCCCCGACGGTGAGAAGGCCGTGGCTTGTGATTTTGATCTCAAGGAGAAACAGGACGACGCCGAAGACGATGAGCGCAAGTCCGGCGAAATTGACGGGAAGCGTATTCATGGAATAGAGCGCCAGGACGATCGCAATGACCCCCACGATGCCGGGGAATATGGCCCCCGGGTTGTAAATCTCGAAGAGAAGCCCGTAGAGGCCCAGAAGGAAGAGGACGTAGGCGATGTTCGGGTCGTTGAGGATATCCAGGAGCCGGAACTTCCAGCCCATTCCCTCCTCCGTCACCGTGGCGCCGGCAGTCCGGAGAATCCGTTCTCCCCCTTCGACAGTCACGTGCCGGCCGTCGATGGCGTGGAGAAGCTCGGGGATTGAAGGGGCGATCAGGTCGATGACGCTGTCGCGGAGTGCTTCCGTTTCGGTGATGGAAATGCTCTTGCGAACCGCATCTTCCGCCCACTGGACGTTCCTGTGTCTTTTCTCGCTTATCGTGCGGATGAACGCGGCGGCGTCATTCGTCGCCTTCTCGTTCATGATGGAGTCCTTTTCGCCTCCCTGCAGGTTCACGGGGTGAGCCGCGCCGATGTTCGTTCCGGGCGCCATGGCGGCGATGTTGGCCGCGAGCGTGATGAAGGAGCCCGCGGATGCCGACTGCGCTCCGGAGGGGGAGACGTAAACGACGACGGGGACACGCGAGGTCAGGAGGTCGGTGACGATATTCCGTGTCGATTTGAGGAGGCCCCCGGGTGTGTTCAGCCGGATTATGACGCACTCGTCCCCCCGGTCTGCGGCGCGCTGGAGCGACTCGTGAATGAACTGGGCGGACGCAGGGAATATGGCTGCATCAACGGTGATGACCTGCACGGTCTGTGCCGTGAGGCTGAGGTGAAAAGCCAGGACGAGGGCGGGAAGGAATATTGCCGGGTGACGTGTCACAGAAGGTTCCTTTCGGAACGGGGGGAATCCATTGAATCCAAAGGGATCGGAATATCTGCAGCGGTTATCAGATCCCTGGTATGCGAAACGGATGCAACTCTCGAAGCGCTAAGCCCTGCCTGTCTCTCAAATATGATACCTTTCCCCTGAATGATAGTCAAGCAGGCAGACTGAGGCGTCATCGGGCACCGTCGTCTTCAAGTGCGGACCGCCTCGACATCGCAATTCGCTCCTCAATTATGTATCTTCCCCTCGAGGAGAGATCATCATATTCACCGCCATGAAGAAATCGCCGTCCCCTGCTCGCATGGATGACTCGCTGCTCCCGATCCTATTGCTCTGTGCCCTGCCTTCCCGCCGATGAAGAAAACAATTGAGATTGGCCGAAGCGCGGCGTGGAACCACCTGGGCAAGGTGATCGAGTACATCTGCCTCACTCTTGCTTCACTTCTCATCGCCAGAGGACTCGGAGTCGGGGAAAACGGCGTCTTCGCGTCAATCGTGAGCTTTTCCCAGCTTCTCCTCGTTCTCTCGTCATTCGGGCTGGAGACGGCGGTGAACACGGTATTCCCCCGGCTGGCGAAGGGGGATGCTGCAGGGAACAGGGGGAAGATCCTTGTGCGCCTGCTGCTTCTTCGTGCGGGGCTGTTTGCCGGGATCGCCGTCCCATTCCTCCTTGCCTCGACGTGGCTTTCCCGGTGGCTGGCCGGACCGGTCTCTTCGTACGCGCTTGTTCTCCTTGCGTACACGGCGACCCGATCTCTTATCCCCCTTTTAGCCGCAGCGTTGACTGCCGATCTTCGCACTGACGTTACGGCGCGGATCAACGTTGCCGTGCGGGTGATCGAACTGACGCTCCTCTGGTGGGTCTCCGCTCACGGCATGACCGTCGACCTGGTGCTCCGCATTTTTGTCGTCACCGGCGCCATCCAGCTCGCTGCATACGTTGTCGTATGTCGGCAGCTTATTCCGCCCCTTGGTCCGCCCGCATCAATCCGTCCGATCGTCGCTTTCGGGGGAATCTACTGGATGAATATCGCCGTCGACTATGTTCTCGGGCGCCACGGAGATATCTTCCTCCTCTCTCGTCTCCTGTCCGATCAAAGCGGCGCATCGTTGTACGATGTTTCCTTCTCGATCACGCAGCTCGCGCAGATGGGGGCGACTGCGGGTTTCGGCGGGGTGACGCTCGCGGTATTTTCTTCGCTGGCGGCGACATCGCCCGGGAAGGTCTCCGATGGCTATAAGATTCTGGTGCGGCTGGTTTCTCTGCTCACAATACCCCTTTTTGCGTTCCTTGCCTTCAATGCAGCCCCTGTTGTGGAATTTTTCTACTCACCCGCGTATGCTCCGGCCGCGGGGCTGGTCCAGGGGATGGTTCTCTTTAGGATTGCCGGCCGGCTGTTCGGGGGAGGCGAAAACGCGGACGTCCTCCTGTCGCATGGAAGTGTGTCCTCCCTTGTCGGGATCGGGGTCATCGCTGCGCTTCTCAACGTCTCTTTTGACCTCTTCCTTATCCCGCGGCTGGGCGCCTGGGGGGCGGTCACGGCCAGCGGGATAGGTAATTGTACTGCTAATGTTCTCGGGTATATAGGGGTCAGGCGGGTGTACAGGCCTCCCCTCCAGGCGGGCTACTGGGCGCGGCTTGTCTTCATATGCCTCGTCATATCGTTTCTCGTCTCGCTGTTCGTTGCCTCTTCCGCAGGCCTCTCCACCGCCGTCCGTCTGGCGGTGTTTCTCGCCGCGACAGCTGCCTGCTCCCGCCTTTTTGTGAATCCGGAGGATCGGGCGAGGCTTCGTGCGATCGTGGGCCGACCCGCCGCACAGGAGATAAACCTGTGAAAATCGCGCTTACGGCATATTCCTGTGACAACCAAACGGGAATCGGCAAGGTGGTAAAGAACCTTGGTGAGCATCTTGCGGCCGCAGGGCACAGCGTCCACGTGATTGCTTCACAGTTTGACGGCGTGGGGAAAGGAGTTGTCTGCCGGCGGCTTTCCACACCTCTCTGGCCGCATTCGCTGGCGCATATCCTGTGTTCAAAGCAGGCAGGAGCCTATCTTCGAAGGGGGAGGTACGACATCTCCAATTCCTTCGGCGTGGGGCGGGGTGCAACGATCGTCACCGCGCAAAGCTGCCACCGTTCAGGGGTCGACGTAGAACGAGAGTTCCGAAAGAGCAGGATCGGCCGGAGGGGATGGGGGATCTTTGACGCGGCTGCACTGGCGGAAGAAAAATCTCAGGTGACCGCTGCGACCACCCGTCTGATCATTGCCGTTTCGGAACTCGTGAAGAACCAGTTGCAGGAGAGTTATGAGATCGGGCCGGACAGGATCAAGGTTATTCCGAACGGGGTGGTCCTGCCGGAGGGGGATGACTCTTCGCGCGCGGAACGACGTCGGACCGCACGCGCCCGATTCGGGTGGCGTGAGGGTGACTTCGGGCTTCTTTTTGTCGCTAATGAATTCGATCGGAAGGGACTCAGGACAATCATCGAAGCGATGGCCCTGCTGCGAGATCCTGAGATTCGCCTGGCTGTCGTGGGGAGCGACGACCGGGCGCCATTTCTGCGGATGGGTATGAGGCTCGGTGTGGCTGAGCAGATCAATTTCACGGGAAGCATACGCGGGACGGAATCACTCTATGCAGGAGCGGACTGTTTCGTGCTTCCCACCTGGTATGAAGCTTTCGGAATTGTCATTCCCGAAGCCATGGCGGAAGGAGTCCCGGTCATTACGTCCGCGGCCGCGGGAGCAGTGGAAGGAATGACCCATGGACGCGACGGGCTTTTCCTCCGGGATGTCCGATCGGCCGAGGAGCTTGCCGCGGCGATCGTACGGGTCCGCGACGATCCCGCATTGCGGGAGCTTCTGTCATCAAGAGGGAAGGCATCGGCGCTCCGTTTCGCATGGCCGGTCGTTATGGAGGAGACGTTAGAGGCATACAAAACAGTTGCCCGCGACTCCGTTGCTCATCCGTGATACTCATCCTGTCGAATCTCCATGAATCATGAAAAAGGCGTTGCCTGCGTCGTGACGGACTGGAACGGCGGGCAGCGGATATTGACATGCCTGAGGGCTCTGCGCGAATCGGAAGGAGTCTCCGTTCACCTCATTGTCGTCGACAATGGATCCTCCGACGGATCGCCGGATGCGGTGAAGGAGGAATTTCCGGATGTTGAAGTCATCGCCATGGGAGAGAATGCAGGTCTGGCAAAGGCGCGCAACCAGGGTGCCAGGCGGGCGCTTCGCGCGGGATTCTCCTACATTCTCTTCGTGGATGATGACGCCCGTGTGGGGCGAACGACGCTTGCGCTGCTTCAGAGCACGATCAGAGACTCCCCGCGATGCGGCATCGCAACCCCGAGGATCTTTGATGCAAGGCGATCGACGCGGGTGTGGTATGACGGGGGCAGAGTGACCTGTTTCGGTGATCCAGTTCATGATCTTCCGGGGCGGGGGAAGCCGGATGAACGGAAGTGCCGCGAGGTGGGCTTTGCCACGGGATGCTGTTCGATGATCGGCGGCCAGGTGTTCGAGAAAATCGGCTTCCTGGATGAGGACTTTTTTATTTACAGCGAGGACGTTGATTTTTCATTGCGGGCCCGTGCTGCGGGTTATTCCATCATTCACGTCCCCGATGCGTCCGCATGGCACGAACAGTCGTCCGCGGCGAAGCATAACAAGGGGAAATGGTTCAGGGACTACTACGTCACGAGGAATAAACTCCTGCTCTATCGTAAACACTACACCGGCTGGCAACGTTCTCTGACGCTCCTCGCATTTTCGATACGCTGGTTCCTTTTCCCGCTGGCGTACACCTTCGTCCGGGGAGAGTGGCAGCGGGATCTCGCCATTGTTCGTGGGGTTGCAGATTATCGCCTGGGACGGTTCGGAGGAACATACCGATGAAGCTGCTTGCGGTCGATCAGGACGCAATCTGCGCCCGTGACCGCGGTCTCTGGCGCGCGCTCCGCGATCGAACCGGCATTGAGAACATCCTGGTCGTGCCCGAACGCTGGCGGGTTAACGGGCAGTTGGTTCGTGCTGAGCCCGAAAACACGTCGCTTTGTGTCATCCCTGTCGCAGCCGTGCTTGCCGGACGGTCTCACCGTGCATTCTATCCTTCTCTTCAGCGTCTCGTGCGGAAGATGAATCCGGATATCCTGTATGTGAATGCGGAGCCGGAGAGCTTCCTCGGATTCCAGGGGGCATACATCAAGCGCTGCACCGGCGCAAGTTTGAAGTATGTCATGATGTCGTGGCGGAATATCGACTATCCGCAAGGCGGATTTCCGTACAAATTGGCGCGGGTTCACGATTGGGCAGAAAAGTACTCTCTCGGGACTGCCGACGCGTGTATCGCGAGGAGTTCAGACGCTGCGGAGATTCTCGGGAAAAGGGGGTTTGGGAAGAGCGTCGTCATTCCTCCCGCGGTTGATCTCTCAGTCTTCTATCCTGCCGACGGCGACCGAGGATCGGCCGATGGGAGGAACAACCGCTGGGTTGCCGGCTATGTTGGAAGAATTGATGAGCAGAAAGGAATTGATACGCTTCTTAAGGCCGTGTCGTCCCTGGATCCGGGGGTCTCCGTGCTCATTGCCGGCGAAGGTCCCGCAAAAGAGAATCTTCAGCGCCTGGCGCGATCGCTTGGGATGGCTGAGAGGGTCATGTGGGAACCTGCTGTCCCGCATTCCCAGGTCAGGGAGCTCTTCACCAGGTTGGACGCTCTTGTCCTTCCATCACATACGGGAATCGTCTGGAAGGAGCAATTCGGACGGGTTCTCATCGAATCGATGGCGTGCGGAGTTCCCGTTATCGGCTCTGATTCGGGAGAAATACCCGATGTCATTGGAGACGCAGGCATCATTGTACCGGAGGGAGACCCGCGCGCTCTTGCCGGTTCTCTTCTTCATCTGCGTGACAACGAACAGCTCTGTCGGGATTTGATTGCCAGGGGACTCTCCCGCGTCGAACGTCACTTCTGCATAGATGCAGTTCTTCCGCAATATCAGGAGCTCTTTACCCGCATAGCCGGGGAACCGTCAGCCGGTACCACATCCTGAGCGCGCGTACGAGCGAGGGGGGACACCGGGCGGAGCTGAGCCGGAGCAGAAACATCTGACACTTCATACTCTGTCAACCCCGCATCAGCACTTGCGATTCTTCCACTTGCGATTCTTCCCGGACAGACGTAAATTCCGTCAGCCTCGCTTAATGCAACGCAACCCGGATTCGCGCCCCTGCCACGGAGATCTCACGAATGAGCATCCTTCAATTCGCACTTATCGCCTCGTTAACCCTCTTCCCGGAAAGTGACTCGGCTGCCCCTCAAACGATCATTGCCAGGGACGGAAAGAAGATGGCGCTGATCCCGGGGGGGACGTTCCGCATGGGCTCGGAGCGAGGGTACCGGGAGGAGGCGCCTGTTCATTCCGTGAAACTGTCAAGCTTTTACATGGACATACAACCGGTCACCAACGGTGAGTTCAGGGCCTACTGCGATTCAACGAAGACACCCTACCCGTCGAATCCCCGCTGGGAGGAAATGCCCGAGTACTTTATCAGCTATCCCGAGTATCCCGTTGTGAATGTCACGCTGGAGCAGGCTTCGGCATACGCGGCGTGGGCCGGGAAAAGGATCCCCGGCGAGGCAGAATGGGAATACGCCGCCTGCGGGGGGCTTGACCGGCCTGTCTACCCCTGGGGGAATGAGCCACCCGATGCCTCCAGGGCGAAGTTTGCCGATCGCAACGTCGATTATGAATGGCGGGATGTTCGCGTTGCGACGCCGTGGAAGTATACCGCGCCTGTAGGTTCATTCGCGCCCAACCGGTACGGATTGTATGACATGGCGGGGAACGTGTATCAATGGACAACCGACTGGTTCTTCCGCTATGACGATACCGTGCGCGACACTTCACGGTTCGAGGACGGCTGGGGAGCCAGCAAGGTCGTCCGGGGCGGATGCTTCTATTCGGATGCGTTCGATCTTCGTGTGGCGCGCAGACGACTTCAACCGGCGGGAACCTCATTTTTTTCCATCGGGTTCCGTTGTGTCAGGGACGTGGAGACCGGTGGATCCACGAGTGTAGACGCCGCTCCTGCGGATAAAGGGACACCGATTGCGCCTTCGACTGACTGGAGGCGGAAACTGGATGTGCCCCGGATGCCAACGCCGGCCGGATTGCGCCTCTGCCTGGGAGCATCCAATGAAATTACTCCTGAACAGGCCCGGCATTTCAGGAATGCCGGCTTTTCCAGCGTCGAATTCTATCTGACATGGGAGTCGGTGGAGAACAAGGGGGAGAATCAGTGGGATTTTTCGGCATGGGACGCGCAGGTGGCAATTCTGAAAAAAGCCGGATTGAAATGGACTCCGTTTATCATTGCAGGCCCCGCGTATTCACTTCCGGATTGGTACAGAAGAAGCAAGGACTTTGTCGGTCTGCGGTGTCTCGAACACAACATCGAGAGCAAGATCAATACGCTCTGGGACCCCTCGTTTTACAGGTATGTCGATCGTTTCCTTGACCGCGTTGCCGGGCATTACAGAGACTCCGGATCGCTCGAAGGGGTCCTCCTCGGGATCAGCGGAGACTTCGGCGAAGCCATATATCCCGTGTGGCACGGGGGATGGCCCCCCGCGATCTCCGGGCTCTATCATTCGCACCCGGGATACTGGTGCAACGATCCGTACGCCAGGGCCGCGTTCATCGAGCAGATGAAGGAACGGTTCGCCAACGACATTGCGGCGCTGAACGCCGCATGGGGAACGTCGTTCAGGTCCTTCGCGGCCGTGACGATGCCTCCGGTGTCCACCGACTTTATCGAGGGCTTCCGTGTGGACGAGCTCACGCCGAAGGGGGAGTTCAGAGTGAACACGGCGCAGGATCGAAGGAGGTGGGTAGACTTCATCGACTGGTATCGGGAGTCGATGACACGCCATGCCGACACATGGATGCAGCTGGCCCGCAAACACTTCCCGGACATCCCGGTCTACCTGTGCACGGGCGGGGACGCGGAGCCGTGCCAGGGCGCGAATTTCGCCGATCAATGCAAAGTGGCGGCCAATCATCACGGCGGAATACGGATCACGAATGAGATCACCGATTTCGGAGTGAACTTCACATGCACCAACTGGGTGACGACAGCCTCTCATCTCTACGGCAACCAGTTCGGATTTGAACCCGCGGGCATGATCCTGGATCTGGGTGTCGTGTCGCGGATATACAACGCGGCCTCTGCGGGCGTCAACGAGTTCATGACGTACGGCGCAAACATATATGAGCAGGAACACAGGATGGATCTTTTTCTGAAATATGCGTCACTGATCAGGACGACAACTCCGTCGAAAGAGGGCGCGCTGCTCTACCCCGATCTTGATCTTGTCCTGGGAAACACTGATTTCTTCCGGGATCTGGTCCCCTTTGTATCCATGCTCAGGGATTATTCCGACATCCGCTTTGCCGATGACCGGTTGATCGGGGACGGCGTGCTGCAGCAGGTAAAATGGATGATTGTGTTCGACGCCCGCTGGTTCAGAAAACCGTCGCTGGAGAAGATCGCCGGATGGGTTGAACACGGGGGCCTGTTGATCGCCTGCAATACGGATTCCCTCTGTTCACTGGAGGACGGCCAGAACTACTTCCCCCGCCTGTTCAACACCGGGGGCGGCGAAAGAATGATCGGGAATGGAGCCACCCTGTATATCACCCGCAGGCTGTCGACGGTCAGGGAAGTCACTCCTGTCCGTGAAATGAAGCAGGACGAGAAGCCGCGGGAAGCCTCCTGCGAACAATACCAGTCGGTGCTGTTTGATCCGGCGACGAGATTTCTGAACAAACACGGGATCATCGTCCCGGATGGGAAGATAGACCGGGTGTACACGGCCGCGCTGGACAGCAGCGTGTTGATTCTCAACCACACGAAAGACCGCGTGGTTCGTAGCATAGAGATCTCCGCCGGTCAAACGCGGCAAATCACTCTTGACGGGAATTCCATCAGGGAGATACGCAGGTAAACCATCGGTCATCACGGGAGATACCGCGGGAGATAATCATGTGAACGCTGCCATCAGTGTCCTTCTCTGTTTCCTGTGCATGTGCTTTTCCGCGCTTGCCGGGAACAAACAGTCTCATCTCACTTACGTAGATCCGACGATCGGAGGCGTGGGGCTCATACTGGAGCCCACCCGCCCGACCGTGCATCTGCCAAACAGCATGCTGCGAACGTTCCCCATGCGAAAGGACCAGCTTGACGACCAGATCAGCTATTTCCCGTTGACGCTCACTTCGCACCGGCTCTTCTCCGTCTTTGCCCTGCTGCCTGTCAGCGGAACTGCCTGCGACAGCATCTGGAATCGACGCCTGCTCTATGACCAGGAGACTACCACGCCTTATTATTACAGGACGTCGTTCCTGGAAACAGGCACGACAATTGAGTTCACTCCCGGTGCCCGAAGCGGATATTTCCGGTTCACATTCACTGATCATCGGGAGCATTGTCTCCGGTTGGGCGTGATCAATGGCGACGGCGAGATAGATGTCCCGGGGAAAAGAGTCATTACCGGGACCGAGACGTTTTCGGGGATGAGAGCGTATTGTTACGGGGAGGTGGATGCAGACATATCCGGAGTCACATACAGGACTTCGTCCGATAAGAAGCTGGTTCTGGTATGTGTGGGGAACAGGCCGCAGACCGTATCATTTCGCTACGGCGTATCGTACATAGGCATCGATCAGGCACGACAGAATCTGCTGAATGAAATTCCCGGATGGCATTTTGACGCAGTGAAGAACAATGCACGCAGCGTCTGGGATTCTGCGCTGTCGCGGATCGATGTCCGTGGGGGGACACTGGCACAGAAACGCGTGTTTTACAGAGCATTGTACCGCTGTCGCGAACGCATGGTCGACATCAATGAACATGGGAAATACTACAGCGCGTATGATCACCGTGTGCATGATTCGAAAGAGCCTTTTTTCGTCGATAACTGGCTGTGGGACACATACAATGCTCTGGAACCCCTGTGCATGATACTTGATCCGGAGATGGAGACCGAGAAAATACGGTCCTATGTCACGATGTACACTCAGAGCGGATGGATGCCGTCCTTCGCACTGGTGTTCGGTGACTGGCCTGCTATGACCGGCAACCACGCTGCTGCATGGATGGCGGACGCTTGGTTCAAAGGTCTCAGGAACTTCGACATGAAAAAAGCCTATGAAGGTTTGAAGAAGAATTCCCTGGAAGCGACACTTCTCCCGTGGAACAACGGGCCCGCAACATCACTCGATTCATTCTACAACGCAAAAGGCTACATGCCGGGATTGCGGCCCGGTGAAAAGGAAACCGTGAAGGAAGTGCACGACGACTGGGAAAAACGGCAGGCGGTATCGGTCACACTCGAAAACAGCTACGACGACTGGTGTATTGCTCAGATTGCGGCGTTCAGCGATTCTCCGGGAGACCGGGAACTGTTTCTGCGCCGGGCGGGAAACTACAGGAATGTGTTCCGTGCCGAAAAAGGGTTCGTATGGCCGAAGGATGCGCAGGGCGTTTGGATAGAACCCTTTGATCCGAAGCTCGCGGGGCGCGAGTATTTCACCGAAAACAACGCGTACACGTTCAACTGGCAGGTGAAACACGACCTGCGCGGTTTGATCGAACTCATGGGCGGGCGGCAACAGGCCGAGGCGAAACTGGATCAACTGTTCAGAGAAGACCTGGGGCTCCCCAAGTTCAGATTCTGGTTCACACAGCCCGATGCTTCGGGCCTTGTAGGCCAGTTTGTCATGGGGAACGAGCCCAGCTTTCACATCCCATACATCTATAACTACCTGGGATCTCCGTGGAAGACTCAAAAACGCATTCGCATGCTGCTGGATACATGGTTCACCGACAATGTCTTCGGGTTCCCGGGGGATGAAGACGGCGGCGGGATGTCATCATTCGTTGTCTTTTCGATGATGGGATTTTACCCTGTAACGCCGGGAATACCGGCGTACAATATCGGGAGCCCTGTGTTTGATAAGGTCAGCATACACCTGCCAAACGGCAGGACATTTTCCGTCGTCGCGAGAAACAACTCCGCGACCAACAGGTACATCCAACGCGCCGCGCTCAATGGAAAGCCCCTCACGAGACCCTGGTTCACGCACGATGATCTGCTGGGCGGAGGAACACTGGAATTAGTGATGGGAAAGGAGCCGAACAGGCAATGGGGCAGTCATGAGGAAGACGCTCCGCCTTCAGCAATGGACTATCTCCCCGGTTAGAAATAAGAAGAAGGCCCGGATGTGAAAAAGCAAAGAAAGGATCTCTCCGGCACGTGGGAAGTTGTCTGGACGGAAGGAGGGCATGGCCCTCAATCGCTGGAGGCGTTTGCTTCGCACAGACCCATGGATCCCGGGCGCGTACTGAACGTCCCTGTCCCGATGGAATTGCATTGCGCGTTGCAAGGACTGGGACTCATCGAGGATCCGAATCTCGGGCTCAACTCGCTGAAGGCCCGCTGGGTGAGTGAGCAGTACTGGCGGTACTCTACGTATTTTGATGCCCCGGCGGAGGCCCTGGAAAGCCACGCGTGGCTCGTGTTCGAGCAGCTGGATCTCAATGCCGACATTTTCCTCAACGGAGAACGTATCGCCGGCCATCAAAACGCTCACCGGCCCTGCCGGGTGGAAGTGACCGGCAGGCTGAAGCCCGTCAGAAACTGGCTGACGGTATTGATCGAGAGCGGACTCTACTCTGTTGCAGAGCGGGAAGGCGCCCCGTATTCGGCAGGCCTGGATGCCCTGCTCAACAAGCGCCACTGGTTGCGCAAGCCACAGTACCAGTTTCTCTGGGACTGGAACCCGCGGCTCATCAATGTGGGGATCACAGGTCCGGTTGTTTTGGAATGGGCCAGGCAGTGCCGGATCGATCAGATCTCTGTTTGGGCTCATCCGTCGGGAGATCGTGCCAGTGCCACTGTGACGTCAAGGGTCTTCCTGGAGGGACTCCAGGAGCACGTCAGAGCCAGATTGCAGGTGCGCGTGGCCGAAACGGGGGAGGAATCATCCGCTGAGATCCAGGCGGGTCCGGGGATCGCGCTTCACACTGTCCAGGTCACGATGCAACAGCCGCGGCTCTGGTGGCCGCGCGGCCAGGGAGATCCGGATATGTACACGCTGGAGGTGCGTGTGATCTGCCGCGGTGAAGTGATTGATTCCGCCTCCCGGCGTTTCGGGGTTCGCACCGTAGAAATCGATCGCTCACATCATCCCGAGGACGGAGAATTTTTCACGGTACGGGTGAACGGGCGTCCCATCTTCTGCAAAGGGGGGAACTGGGTTCCACCTGGACTCATCAGCAGCAGTGTCACTGCTGCCCGGCTCCAGCAGCTGGTTGCACTGGCTGTCGGCGCAAATTTCAACCTCCTCCGGATCTGGGGCGGGGGCACATTTGCCGGTGACGTCCTGCTTGATCTCTGTGATGCACACGGCATCATGGTCTGGCACGACTTCCTTTTCGCCTGCGCCAGGTATCCGGGCGATCACCCTGGATTCCTCGCGGAAATCAGACGTGAAGTGACCTGGGCGGTGCGGCAATTCTCGCATCATCCTTCGCTGGTGTCCTGGTGCGGGAACAATGAGCTGGAACTCGGAACGTTCAGCTGGGGCTACGACACGAACGGAAAAAGCCTCCCCGATTATGCCCTATACCACCACGTCATCCCGGTGATCATGCGTGAGGAGGATCCACTCCGCCCTTACTGGCCAAGCTCCCCTTATTCGCCTGATCATCAATTCCCAAACGATCCCACGACCGGCGACCAGCATCCCTGGGAAGTGAGCCTGGGGCGTGACGGTCCCGATTTCCGGGCGTACCGACGTTATGTGGACCGGTTCCCCAATGAAGGCGGCATACTGGGTGCCAGCCCCCCAGCGACGCTCAGACAATTCCTCCCCGCGCACCAGCAGGCGATCCGGTCGTTCGCCTGGGAGCATCATGATAATGCCGTGAACTTCTGGACTGAGGCTCCCGGCATCACGTACGCGATGCTGGAGTACTGGATGGGACTGCAGTATGCCGGGATGGATCTGGAGCACTACGCGTTCTCGAGCGCATTGCTCCAGGCGGAAGGGTTGACGGAATACATCACGAATTACCGGCGCCGCATGTTCAGCAGCTCCGCGGCCATCTTCTGGATGTACAACGATTCCTGGCCAGTGTCACATGGATGGAGCATCGTGGACTACTTCCTCCGAAGAAAACTGGCGTACTACGCCGTCCGCAGGGCCTTTCAGCCCGTCACTGTCGTGGTTGCCGAGGATGGAAGAAAGATCGCGATCTACGGCGTTAATGACTCCGTCCGTGACTGGCAGGGAACGGTCCGGTACGGCCTGTTCAACGTCTCCGGGGGGCTGCCGTCTGATATCAGGCAGAACGCACTGATTCCCTCCAATTGTTCCACACGGCTGGCGGAGCTCGACCGTTCCGAATGGGAGGCGCTTGGCACAAAGACTCACGGAGCCTTTGCGCTGCTGGAAGAGCGTGAGGGGGCCGTGGTGGCCCGGCACAGGCTTTTTCTGGAGCGCTTCAAAGATCTCTTCTGGAACATGCCGCAGGTCAGAATTTCCCGGGAGCGGAACACTATCACCTGTTCCTCTGCTGTGTTTGTCTGGGGAGCGACGATTGATCTCCGGGGCGAGTCCGCTCTCCCGGACAATTGCTTTGACCTCGTTCCCGGCATCCCGTACTCGATTCCATGGGACGAGAAAGAACTCCCGCCAGAAATCCAGTGCACGGGAAACGAGATGATCCTGAATGCGGGAGGATGACACGCACCACAAATCCAGTGAGAATACTCCGGCCTAACTCTGAGGGAAAGGTCCCCCTATGCGTTCTCATCGTCTGTACATCGCACTGCCCACCGTCGCCCTGGGGCTGATCCTGTGCGTCCCGGCCGGACGCTCGCAGGAAATTATCGTGGAGAACAATGTGATGATGAAGACCCGCGATAGCGTGGTTCTGCGCGCCGACATATACCGGCCCGGCTCCGGCGGTAAGTTCCCCGTTATAGTTGAACGGACCCCGTACGACAAACGTGCCGAAGTGGAGCTGGGGAAGAAGGCGGCGGGAAAGGGCTACGTCTTTGTTGTTCAGGATGTCCGCGGCCGCTGGGCTTCGGACGGCGAGTGGTACCCCCTGAAGCATGAATCAAACGACGGGTACGACTGCATCGAGTGGGCCGCAGCGCTTCCGTATTCCAACGGCAAAGTTGGAATGTGGGGGGGATCGTATGTCGGGGCCACACAAATGCTGGCTGCAATTTCCGCCCCGCCGCACCTTGCGGGCATCATGCCTCACGTAACCGCCTCCAACTGTCATGAACACTGGTTCTATCAGGGAGGAGCTTTCGCGCAGCTGTTGAATCAGGCCTGGTCCACCGCGCTTTCGATCAACACACTCGAGCGTCGCGTCGCCAGGGACGCCCAGCCTTCCCACTGGGACATGAAGCGGCCGCCCGCCGATTACCCGATGCTGGAGGTTGGCCCGGCAGTCGGGCTTGCCGACTATTACTATGAATGGCTTGCGCACCCCGGGTATGACGACTACTGGAAGCAGTGGTCGATCGANNAGCAAGGGGGGGAGCGAGGCCGCCCGGAAGGGGCAGAGGCTTGTGATGATAGCCGGCGGACACGCCGGCCCGGGCCCGAAAATCGGGGAGGTCGACTTCGGCAAGGATGCCGTCCTTGACATCTGGGCGCTCGGTTTTCGCTGGTACGACTATCTGTTGAAAGGGATTGAGAACGGGATGGCCGGCGAAAAGCCTGTAAGGATCTTCGTCATGGGGAAAAATGTCTGGCGCGATGAGGACGACTGGCCGCTTGCCCGGGCCGCGGAGACGCGCTACTACCTGCACTCCGGGGGAAGTGCCAATACGCTCGCCGGCGATGGTGTGCTGAGTACCACTCTCCCGGGCACTGAAACCGCGGACAAGTATGTCTATGATCCGGAGGATCCCGTCCCGACACATGGAGGGCCGGCATTCGGCGATTCCCATTGGACTCCCGGCCCCTTCGACCAGCGTGTCGTGGAGAGCCGCCGCGACGTCCTGGTATACACGACGCCCGCATTCACGCATGATATGGAAGTGACCGGTCCCGTCACACTCGAACTCTACATCAGCTCATCGGGGGTGGATACGGATTTCACG
>PMJQ01000147.1 GCA_003157485.1 Ignavibacteriota bacterium | reverse complement strand
CGTCATCGTCCGGCACCTCCGCTCTCTTGGGTACGCGGTGCTGTACGTGCAGAACATCACGGATGTCGGGCACCTCACGGACGACGCCGACCAGGGGGAGGACAAACTCGCAAAGCAGGCACGCATCGATCGGATACACCCGATGCAGCTTGCCGAAACGTACACGAGGAGCTACTACGAGGACATGGACGCGCTGAACGTCCTACGCCCCGACATCGCCCCCCGGGCCTCGGGGCACATCACCGAGCAGATCACGATCGTGCAGGAGCTCATCGCGAAAGGTATGGCATATGTCGTGAACGGATCCGTCTATTTTGACGTTTCCTCATTTCCCGCCTACGGAAAACTTTCCGGGCGAACGGTGGAAGACCTCAACGCGGGAGCCAGGGTCGAAATCAAGGAAGAGAAGAGGCACCCGGCGGACTTTGCGCTCTGGAAAAAAGCCGAGCCGGGGCATATCATGCGATGGCCGAGCCCTTGGGGGGAGGGGTTCCCCGGCTGGCACATCGAATGCTCCGCAATGTCGATGAAATACCTCGGCGAGGAGTTCGACATACACGGGGGGGGGCTTGAGAATCAATTCCCCCACCATGAATGCGAAATTGCCCAGAGCGAAGGAGCCACGGGAAAACAGTTCGTCCGTTACTGGCTTCACAACAACATGGTGACGGTGGACGGGAAGAAAATGGGGAAGTCGCTCGGCAACTTCCTGACGTTGAAAGATGCCTTCGCGAAATGGGATCCTCAGGTCGTGCGCTTTTTCATCCTCCAGAGCCATTACCGGAGCACGCTGGATTTCAGCGATGAAGCGCTTGACGGTGCCCGGGCCGGGCATGAGAAGCTCGTCAATACGCTCCGCAACCTCCGCGAGAGAATCGACTCCTCCACCGCCGCGGGAGAAGACCCGGGGATCGATCTCGTGCGCCGGACGGCGGAATTCCGTGAAGCGATGGACGATGATTTCAACACGCCGCAGGCCATCGCGGTCCTATTTGATCTCGCCCGCGAGCTGAACCAGGCGTTCGCCCGGGAGAAGAACTTCACGCGTGCGTCACTCGAAGCAGTTGAACGCTGGTACGAGATGCATGCCGGGACTGTTCTCGGGATCAAGACGGGGGAAAGCCGGGGCGCGGAACGTTCGGGAACGCTCGTGGGTCCTCTTGTCGAGCTTCTCCTCGCGATACGGAGCGAAATCCGGGCGCAGAAACTCTGGGCGCTCTCCGACAAAATCCGCGACGGTCTTGCGGGAATCGGGATCGGGCTGGAAGACAAGAAAACAGGGACAATCTGGAAAAAAATTTCCTGATCATCGCCGACGGCCTGCTCCTGACGTGCGATCCCGCGAACAGGTGCGGCCGGTACAGTCTCCTCATCCGCGACGGCCGGATCGTGGACATCAATCCTGCGGCCGGGACACTCACCTCCCTTTACCCGGCGGCGGCGGTCGTGGATGCGCGCCAGCGGATCATCCTTCCCGGTTTCGTTAACGCCCATTTTCACGGGGAGAGCGTCCTCCTCAGGCATATCACGCGCAGAACGCCGTACGCCCTCTGGGAAACTCTCTCCCACCTCGGTGTTGCCCGTGCGCGTCTTCTGGAATCATCCTCATTGCCCGACGTTGCAGCCCTGCACAGGATTGAAGGATTCTTTCACCTCCGAAGCGGGACGACATCCGTCGCCGAATATCCCGCACCATACACTCCGGCGCTCCTCGAAGTGGCGATGGACCAGATGGCCGCTTCCGGTGTGCGTTTCGTCCTTGCGCTCCAGACCTGGGAACAGATAGAGGCGGTCCGTTCTTCCCCTCCCGGCGAACGGCAGTATTCCATTGCGCTCGGCCCGGAAGATGGCTATACGACATACAGCCTGGAAAATCTTCTGCGCGCTTCCACCGCGACGCAGATTCCCCTTGCCGCGCATCTGGGCGAAGTGCGCGCCGAAGTTGAAGCACTCCGGAGCCGGTTCAAGAAGAGCCCCCTGCGGATACTCAAAGATGCAGGCGTTCTTCTCCCCTCTTCGCATCTCATTCACTGCAATCATCTCCCGGAAGAAGACCTCGATATCATCCGCCAGGTGGAGAACACCGTTACGCTCTGCGTCCGCTCGACCGTGGCGAAACAGACCGGGTATCCTCTTCTTCGTCCGCTCGCCTCGCGTGACGTCCGGATCTGTCTCGGGACGGATTGGGGAGAGACCGACCTGCTTGGGGAAATCAGGGTCCTCCGGAATTTGCGGAAGTACGTTCCGGGAACCCCGGCATACTCGCCCCTCGAACTCATCCGCATGGCCACAATCAACGGCGCGCACGCCCTTGGCATCGGCGCTCACGCGGGGTCACTGGAAGTGGGGAAACACGCCGATCTTGTGATGATCCCGCTCGACGACCTCCGTCTCCCGGCTTACGGTTCCGCCCCCGGTGCGGAAGAGCTCGCCCGGATCGTCACGGATTACTGCGACACGGGCATGATCTCCGACGTCATGTCCCGGGGTGTCTTCAGGATCCGGAACTCTGAGCCCGTCCGCGCGGACGGGCGTGAGCTTCTCCGCGAATTCCGCCGTCTCCAGGAACTGTACATCCCGCGCGGGGAGCGTGAAGATGAACGCGCCCCGGGAATCCCGCTTGTGCCGGCCTCGCAGGGAGAAAAGACCCCGCTTATGGGGCACGGCGAGACGGGCGGGGAAGTTTCGCGCGAACAGACTGCGAACACCTCGCCCCCGGGCACGACGCCTGATGCAACGCTGCAGAAATTCCCCATGGTGACGAAGAAAATCGGGAAAGTGTTCGGTGAAGATGACGTCTGAGTCGACGACAAACGCCCTCCGTGCGGCCCGGCTGATGTGCCCGCTCCTCCTTCTCGGTATCATCTCTCTGAGCCCGGAGGCTCAACTCATTGCCCAGGGTTCCGCCGGCTCAGGTGGCAAACTCGAGCCCAGAAGCCTCATCGATTTTCCGACGGCAGGAATGATTCCCGGGGGTAGCATCGCGTTTGACGTCGAGTTCTACGGTGAAGGCGGGGTCGACTTCGGCTGCGCTGTGGGGATACTCGACAGGCTCAGCGCGGGACTCTCGTACGGAGGGTTGGGGCTTATCGGATCCGGTTCCCCGGTGATGAACGCCACCCCGGGATTCAATGTCAGGCTCCGGCTTCTCGAAGAGAGCGTATATGTTCCGGCTCTTGCGCTCGGATTCGATTCGCAGGGTCACAACGGGTATATGAGGAGTCTTGACAGATACGTTGTCAAGTCCCCCGGTTTCTACGCTGTTCTGAGCAAGAACTATGCGTTCCTTGGATTTCTGAGCGTGCACGGAGGGGCAAATTACTCGCTCGAGCGCGCAGACGGGAACAGGAACGTCAACCTCTTCGGAGGTCTGGAGAAAACGATAGGGCCGTTCCTCTCGTACATGATCGAATATAATCTCGGTCTGAACGACACGGGGGGGAATTCAACGGGATCGGGAAAAGGATATCTCGGCATGGCTCTCCGCTGCTCTCTCGGCGGAGGGCTTACGGCGGGAATAAACTTCAAGGACCTTGCGCACAACGGAGGGAATGTGACTGTCGCCAGCAGGACCGTCCGGCTGGAATATATCAAGCCCCTCTGATCCCTTCCCGGTGGGAGGGGGAATCTGCTCCGTTCCGGCGGTGTTCTTATTAATGAACGGCGAGCCGGCGCCTGTCCAGTAATCTGCACAGGAGCATCTTCCGAACCGGCGAGAACCGGCGAATTCAGCCATTTCCATTGGCACTAATGTTGTACCCCATAAGCATACGTGATCTGCGGTTCATATTTCATCACGAGGCGACGACAATGAAACACACGGTACGGTTTCTCGTCTGCGGCCTGATGGCCGCGGCCCCGCTCCTCCTCCTTTCCGGCTGCTATACGCAGATGGGTACGGCACGAGGGGACAGTGGGGAAGATTACGATTCTCAGACTGCTGCAAACGACCAGACCTCCGCCGACAGCACACAGCCCGGCGATTACGATACGGCCCGGCGGGAGTTTTACAACGAATCGTCCTATCCCGAGTATTACCCGGTGTATGGCGCTGCGATCGGGTTCGGGTGGGGGGCTCCCTGGTACGGGTGCAGCTATCCCTGGGGCATCTATGATCCCTGGTCATGGTACGGAGGGTTTTATCCCTACGGGTACTGGGGAGCTGGTTATCACGGTGGACGCTATTATGCCGGTGGAGGGTACTATTACGGCAGAGGGTATGCGACGCGTCGATTCGGCATGGTCAGGTCGGGGGGCGGATCCCGGGGTGTATCAGCCGGACTCCCCGGCGGGTACGGGAGGTCGCCTCTTCCTGCAACGCGTACAGGCCGGGTAGTCGCACCCGGGAGGACAGCCGGGCGCGGAGGGGTGGTCTCCGGCAGTTATCTGTCGCGTGGACGAGCGGGTATTGCGACATCGCGTAACCGTCCGGGGTCTCGCGGACTGGCGGCGCGCTCTGCTCCCTCCGGAACACGCTCCAGCGGCAGGGGATATTCCGCTCCGGCGGGACATGCGCCCTCCGGCGGTGGCTCCAGAGGCGGAGGCGGCGGGTCCAGAGGCGGAGGCGGCGGTTCTCACGGCGGTGGCGGACGGCGCTAGAAACGAACTCAGACGACTACGGGACGACAATGAAACGCTTGATGATCGCGGCAGCGGCTCTTCTGATGTTGAGTGCGGGTCCGGCATCCGTAAATGCGCAGATTCCTGAAGATGCGCTCCGGCTCGGGACCCCCGGAATCGGCGTCGGGGCCAGGGCCATAGGGATGGGCGGAGCGTACACGGGCGTTGCTTCCGACTACAGTGCGCTGTACTGGAATCCTGCCGGTCTCGCACAGGCCGTACACGGAGAATTCTCTGTGGGATTGAACTACAACAACATCGGGAACACGAGCAACTACTTCGGCACGGAGAACCAGTACTCGGTAAACTCGACGAACCTGAATACGCTCGGACTTGTCTTTCCGATCCCTGTGGCGCGGGGAAGCGCGGTGCTCGCGTTCGGGTTCGACCGCCAGAGCTCGTTCACGAACGGACTCTCATTCAGCGGGTCTAATCCGAACAGTTCCATCGTCCAGACGTATGCCAGGGATGGCGATTTCGTGCCCGGGGACCCGACAACAAACCTTGCCTACGAGCTGTACCTTGCCGACACCTCCGTCACAGGCGGCAAGTGGATCAGTCCGATCCGCGGCAATATCGCCCAGATCGGGCAGATCCTCGAGTCGGGAGGACTGAACAACTGGTCCGTCGGCGGAGCCATAGATATCGGGAAGAACCTTTCACTCGGTGTCACGCTGACGTACCTCTCCGGCACGTACAGGTACGATCATACGTACCGGGAACAGGTCCCGAACGGTCTCCCGATAAACCTGGCGACATATCAGACATTCTATTCACTCTCGCTCAACGATTACATCCATGACGATATCGCGGGCTGGAACGCAAAATTCGGACTCATGTACCGGATTCCGGATCTCTTCAGGTTGGGAATCACCGTGAAAACTCCGACGGCGTTCAACATCAGCGAGACGTTTGGCACCCCGCTCTCCTCTCCGGCGACGGCGGTGCTTGGCTCGGCCGGATCGACTGCAACCGCGACGTTTGATCCCGGGGAAGGTTCGAACGAGTACAACATCACAACGCCATGGGTATTCGGCGCGGGCGCATCGCTCATACTCAGGGATCTCGTTCTCTCGGCTGACGTGGAGTACACCGACTGGACGCAGCTCGAATTTTCCAAAGCCAGCAGCGGCGTCCTGGCGAACAACGACCAGATCAAGCAGATATTTGTCGGGACGGCGACCGTTCGCGGCGGAGCCGAATACGACATTCACCAGATCGGCGTGAGGTTGCGCGGCGGCTACATGTACATCCCCTCTCCCTACAGGGGTGATCCGAAGTCGTTCGACCAGAAATACATCACCGGAGGCCTAGGCATACTCCTCGGCGAGTTCACGATGGTCGACTTTGCGTACGCGCACGGGATGTGGAACACATTCGTGTACAGTTACACCGATCCAAACGGGGTGATTGCGTCCCCGCCGGTTAACGAGAAGCTCTCGACGAATAACTTCTTCATGACGCTCACCTACAGATTTTGAAAATCACGCCGCTCTGGGGCGTGGCTAACAGCCACGCCGGTTTGATGCGTGGCTGAGCGTCACGCCTGAATACGGCGTGGTCGTTGATCCTGCCGCGGTTTGCAGAAGTAGACCCCAATCGATATATTGAAGTCCATCACACGATGGACTTCTTTTTTTTCTAAGCAGATGAGCCGGAAAACCAGAATTATCGGCGGGACGATCGGCGTTCTGCTTCTCGTGCTGCTCGCCGGCCTGCTGTTCCTCCGGTACCAGATACGCAAGTCATTTCCCGTCACCTCAGGGGCAATCACGGTTCACGGACTCCTCTCTCCCGTGCGTGTGCTTCGTGACGCGTACGGCGTCCCGCACGTCGAGGCGGCGAACGAGCACGACCTGATGATGGCGACCGGATTTGTGCATGCGCAGGATCGGCTGTGGCAGATGGATATCGAGCGGCGCGCGGGAGAGGGCCGCCTCTCCGAGATCTTCGGTCTCCCGACGCTCCCGTTTGACAGGATGTTCCGCATCGTGGGGATCAGGCGGAGCGCCGCCGCGATCCTCTCGCACATGACTCCGGCCTCCCTTGACCGCCTCCGCTGGTATGCCGACGGGGTGAATGCGTACATCGCCTCGGCAAAGGGGCGTTACCCGGTGGAATTCGATCTTCTCGGATACGAGCCCGGGCCATGGACCACGCTGCACAGCGTGATCGTCGGCCGGCTGACCGC
>PMJQ01000110.1 GCA_003157485.1 Ignavibacteriota bacterium | reverse complement strand
GGGGCATGAGTCCAGCACAGCGACAGATACGCCGCGTCGCCATCGTCCATGAATGGTTCACCGGGATGCGGGGAGGCGAGAAATGCGTGGAAGCCCTGTGCGAGGTGTTCCCTGATGCCGACGTCTTCGCGCTGCTCCACGTTCCCGGATCCGTTTCCCCCGTCATCGAACGGGCGATCGTGCGGACCTCATTCGTGCAGTGTCTCCCTGCGGCTGCCACGCAGTACCGCCGGTATCTTCCTCTTTTCCCCCTCGCCGTCCGGCAATTCGACCTCAGCGGCTACGATCTCGTCATAAGTTCGAACCACTGTGTCGCAAAGGGCGCCCGCGTTCCTCCGACTGCGCTCCATATTTGCTACTGTTATACGCCGATGAGGTACATCTGGAGCCAGTACGACGAGTACTTCGGCAGGAACCGTGCGGGCCTTCTCACGCGCGGGGCGATGCGGCTGTTCGTCGGTCCGCTCCGGCGCTGGGACATTGCGACGGCGTCGCATCCGCGTCACTTTGTGGCGATCTCCGAAAACGTCCGTGCGCGGATCCGGGAGATCTACAATAGGGACGCGGACATGATTTACCCGCCCGTTGACACATCCCTCTTCACGCTCTCGGAGCGGGATGACGGCTACTACCTTATTGTCAGCGCGCTCGTTCCGTACAAGGCCGTCGACGTGGCGATCGAAGCATTCAACCGGTCGGGAGACCGTCTCGTGATCGTGGGAGAAGGGCCCGATGCCGAGCGCCTCAGGAGGCTTGCGGGGCCGAACATCAGATTCGAGGGGTGGCAGCCGGACGACCGTCTCAGGGAGTACTATGCGGGGTGCCGTGCGGTCATATTTCCCGGAGAAGAAGACTTCGGGATCGTTCCGGTGGAGGCAATGGCGACGGGAAAGCCTGTTCTCGCGTTCGCACGCGGGGGTGCTCTGGAGACGGTGATTGACCGGCCGGATCTGAGGACGGGGATACTCTTTCCGGAGAAATCATCCGGCTCGCTCCTTGCGGGGCTTGAGGCGCTCAAGAGTGTCCGTTTCGACCCGGCGCGCATCAGGGCGCACGCGCTCACGTTCGACAGGGTTATTTACAAGCGGAAAATGAAAGAATACTGCTTGCGTCGCTGGGAGGAGTTCGCGCGCGAATTCCCCCAAGTGCATGACTGAAAAGACGTTACCACGTCGGCGCGTTGACATTCCTGCGGGATTTGCCTATATTTTATGTCCAGAACTATTTATTAGGGAGGGGAATGCCCCAGGAGGGAACCCGCCGACGTAAATCGCCGCGCCTGTACAACGTCATCGTTGTTCCCGTGGAAGAGGGGGGGAAGACGCGGACGTTCAGGACAAGCCGCCTGACGCTGGCGGCGCTGATACTCGTCGGTGTGTGCGCAACAGTGGCGATGACGCTGGCGGTGCTCGTGTATACGCCCGTCGCGCTGTATGTTCCCATTCCCAACCCGGGTCTCGAACAGAAATACGGCAGGCAGATTCTGGAGATGCAGCAGCGGCTGAACGCGCTGGCGGAAGATGTCGTCGTCGTCCGTGACTACAATTCGCAGGTGCGCAAGGCGCTGGGTGAGGACATGCCGCGCGATACTTCCGCCGCGCGCAATCTGCCCAGAACGCCACGCGCAGATCAGCAAGAGACGGGACTGCCACCCCGCGGCCTGACACATGCCGAGAAGATGGAACCGGCAGGAGGTGTCGAGCCGGTCATGGACGAAGAGACGAATCCTGGCTCCTATACATCTGTGGTGACAGTCGCCGGATTGCCGCACACGGCATTCCCTCTTCTGACCCCGGTTGAAGGGTTTGTCACGCAGGGCTTCGATCCTTCGCGGAATCATTTCGGCATCGATATCGCGGCCCAGCGCGGGACGCCGGTCTACGCGCCGGGTGACGGGGTCGTCCTATTCGCAGGGTGGACGTACGAGGACGGGAACATGCTGATTATCGCGCACGGCGGCGGGTATCTGACGGTCTACAAGCACAACCAGACCCTCCTGAAGAACACATTGAACGCGGTCAAACGGGGGGAGCCCATCGCGCTACTGGGTTCCACGGGAAAGACAAGCGCCGGGCAGCACCTGCATTTCGAAGTGTGGCGGAACGGGGTCCCGCAGGACCCGGAGGACTTCCTTCTGGTTCCCTCCCGGGCGCAATGACATTCTCTCGAGCAGCGTAAGGAGACGCATGGCAGACAAGAACCAGGCGGCGGGAACATTCAGCGTCATCGGCAACAACACCGTGATCACGGGAAACGTCCGGACGGAAGGAAGCATCCGCGTCGACGGCAAGATTGTCGGCAACGTCATCACGCAGGCGGACGCCGCCGTCGGCATGAACGGCGTCATCGAGGGTTCGGTCGATGCGCGGAATATCACCGTTGCGGGGAAGGTGATGGGGACGCTCACTGCAGCCCAGAAACTTGTGCTCGAAGGAAAATCGGTCATGAAGGGAGACATTCGGACCGCGCGTCTCGTGGTAGACGAAGGGGCTGTGTTCGACGGGCGGAGTTCCATGACGGGGACGCCGGCCGCGTCCCCCGTCCCGAGGGAAGCACGCTGAAGACATGAGCGGCCCCACGGAAGGTCCGCCGCCGAGGGCTCCTCTGTACGGACCCTATCTCACGATCGGGATCCAGCTGGCGGCAACGGTCGTCGTGTTCTTCTTTCTCGGCCGGTGGCTGGACGGCAAATTCGGAACCGATCCCTGGCTGATGCTCGCCGGGCTCGTCCTGGGAGTCGGGGGAGGTCTCACGGCGTTCCTGAAATCGGCGCTGACGCTCGGAAAGGAAGAAGACCGGGACGCAAAGGAAAGAAAAAAGGGATCCGGCGGTGAATCTGAGAGGTAATTTTCCGGCGCAGGTGGCGCTCGTTCTTGTGGGCGCGCTCGTTCTCCTGGCGTATCCGCTCACCGCGTTTGCCTCCGGCGACATCCGGGCCGCGGTGGCAGCGGGGGCCGGCCTGAGCACCCTCAACGTGATTCTCGGTTACGGTGCGATCAGGTATTCGTTCGACAAGTCGCACACGACGTTTCTCAAGGCGGTTCTCGGGGGGATGGGAGTGCGGCTCCTGTTGATGCTCGGGGCGTTTACGCTTCTCATCATGGTACTGGGCATGCAGCCGGTGGCGCTCACCGTGTCGCTCCTTGCCTTCTATGCGGTGTTCATGGTGCTTGAGATCGTGTACATACAGCAACGAATGACATTCAAGAATCGGAGCTAAGGGAAGGTGAGCATTCCTGGCGTACAGATTCCCGCGGACACGGCGCTTCCCGCCGGTGAAACGTTCCGCGCGGTGGCGGACACACTGCGCGGGGCCGCGGAACACGGCGCGCCGCACGGCGGCGAGGGGGGGCCCGTGGACTTCACGGAGCTTCTTCATCACGTGCAGGATTCCCGGGTTCTGGATACTCCATTTGGCAGATACGACCTGCCCCAGTTCCCGCCGCTGCATCTCGCCGGCATGGCAGTGGATCTCTCCATCACGAAGCACGTTGTCTTCCTCTGG
>PMJQ01000061.1 GCA_003157485.1 Ignavibacteriota bacterium | reverse complement strand
GAGGAACTGGCGTTCGAAGAGGTCAAGCACATGATCGCGCGATTTACTGAACACCCGGCTGATCACGGGGAGCTTCACTCCGTGCGCCGCCGGCTGTGTTGTGAGATCGCCGAAAGCATCAGGAAGAACGATCTCTCCTTTGGAAAGCATCACGGAACGCTCGACAAGGTTTTCCAGCTCCCGGACATTACCCGGATACTCATAGCCGTTCAGANNCAGCTCGCGCACGTTGCCCGGATACTCATAGCCGTTCAGAATGGCGATCGCTTCCCCGGAAAAGCCCTTCACATTCTTTTTCAGCTGCTCGTTGTATTTCTGGAGGAAATATGACGCCAGCAGGTGGATGTCCTCCTTCCGATCCCTGAGAGGCGGGAGCTGGATAGTGACGACGTTCAGCCGGAAAAAAAGATCTTCCCGGAATGTCTTCCGTTTGACTTCGGCGGCCAGATCCTGATTTGTCGCGGCAATGAAACGGGCTTCCACACGGTGCGTCTCGTTTCCCCCCACCCGTTCGAATTCCCGCTCTTGAAGCACGCGGAGGAGCTTCTGCTGGAGCGTGAGGCTCAGGATGCCTATTTCATCGAGGAATATTGTCCCGCGCGAGGCGACGTCGAATTTTCCCAGCTTGCGCTCAGCCGCCCCCGTGAACGCGCCCTTTTCATAGCCGAAAAGCTCGGATTCCAGGAGCGATTCCGGAAGCGCGGTGCAGTTGATCGCGACGAAAGGCCCGTCCGCGTTCGGTCCGTTGGCGTGAATGGCGCGCGCCACAAGTTCCTTCCCCGTCCCGCTCTCGCCGAGAATCAGCACCGACGTGTGATTGGGCGTCGTCGAGATCGAGCCGATGAGTTTGTACACATCGTGCATCCGGGGTGTCCGTCCCACGATGTCGTACCTGTTCATGATCTGCGCCTGAAAGCTCACCGGCTCCCCCGCCGGGACGGCGTGGGTTTTCATGCTTGCAAGCGCCCTGCGGACCACATCGCGCAAGGCCATGACGTCAAGCGGCTTTGTCATGTACTCGAACGCGCCGTACTGCATCGCTTTGATCGCAGTCTGCATCGTTCCGAATCCGGTGACGAGGACGACGGGAAGGGCCGGCGCCTGCGATTTTATCCTCCGGAGCGTCTCGAGACCGTCGAGCCGCGGCATCGTGATGTCCATGATCACCGCGGCCGGACGGACGGACGATATCGTCCTGAGCGCCTCCTCCCCGTCCCGTGCGGTAATCGTTTCGTAGCCTTCTTTCCGGAACACCTGTTCGAACGCAAAGAGGATCTTTTCATCGTCATCCACGATCACGAGCTTCGTGCGGTCCGTTTTCATCGCTGACCTTCCGCATTAGCGCCGCTTGCTGAATATGCTCCCGGGACATCGGTCCGCAGGGGGAACAGGATCTCGAACGCCGCTCCCTTCCCTTTTATGCTCTTCACGGTGACAATCCCTCCGTGGGCATTCACGGTCCTTTTCACCATCGGGAGTCCGAGTCCTGTTCCGTTGGTCTTTGTCGTGAAAAACGGGTCAAAGATGCGCCGGAGGAGAGCCCGGTCCATCCCCGGGCCGTTGTCTGCAATGGACACGGAAGCGCAGGCAAGCCCCTTCTGGAGCACGATTTCCTCCCCCCTTCCCGCAGGCATCTCTTCCGCATCGACGCCCGCGGGTGAGCGGAGGTCACGCACCGTTTTTGTCAGGAGCAGACGCTTCGAGACGACGGTGATGCGCCCCTTCGGCATCCTTGAAGGACGGCTCTCGACCGCCTGGAGAGCGTTCAGCAGAATATTGACAACGGCTTCCCGCACATGGGCGCTGTCCAGAAGGATCGGAGGGATACGGTGATCCAGATCCCGGGTAAGAGCGACACCTTGCTCGACCGAGCGGGGGCCGACAAGAACAATGCCCTCCTCCAGGAGGCCGTTAAGATCCGTCGGCCGGAATTCCATCGGCGAGGGCCGCGCAAAATTCAGAAGCTCCTGCACGACGGTCTCCATCCTGTAGATCGAGTCGAGCGCCACATGGACTGACTTCCTGTTTTCATTCCCCAGGCGTTTCGATTCCTGCTGAAGCTGGAGGATCATCTTTATCGACGTGAGGGAATTGCGGAAACCGTGCGCGATGATCGCAGCCATTTCACCCGTCGCCATCAGCTTTTCCGAGTGGATGAGGTGCTCCTCGAGTCGTTTTCGCTTTGTCACATCCGTGATGATCTGGAGTATTGACGTCAGCGTCCCCCCTTCCGAGATCGGTATCGTCACATGTTCCAGATAACGCTCGGACCCGTTATGCACGATGGGACCGTCGACATGGCTCTCCACCGCAAGCGGCCGCGGCACTTCTTCACCCGAAACGGCGTGGGCGCAGAGCCCCGCCGACCGGAGCACAGACCCGATCTCGAGGTTCTGCACGTCGCCGAGGACGAGACCGGTGATAGACGTAAACGTCGCGCTCGCCGTCCGGATCCTACCTTCGGGGTCGAGCATCACAAACGCGCTCGGGACATTATCGAGAATCGCCTGCAGCCTTGCCCTCCCCTCCTCAAGTTCGCGCGTCCTGTCCTCAACCATCTCTTCGAGGCGGTACCGGTGCTGCTGAATCTCCCGGTCGTGCTCCTCAAGCGACGCAGCCATGCGGTTGAACTGGCCCGCCAGTTCCTCTATCTCATCCCCTGTCTTCACCTTCAGCCGGTGCCTGTAGTTTCCCCGCGAAATCACTTCCGCACCGCGCCGGACTTCGAAAATCGGCCTTGTGAACTGCCCTGTTGCCAGGAGTCCGAGACCCACGCCGCACACGAGGAACGCCAGGAGAAACCATGCGTACGTGGCCGCCGTGGAGCGGGCGTCCCGGGTGAGGCTTGAGCGGGGAACGCTCTCGAATACGTACAGCGAGGAGGTGATCTCCGCCCCCGGCTGAGGCTGCATCCCGGGAGGCCGGGACGGGAAAAGGGGGGCATAGGCAATCATTGCATCACTCCCCTCTGCAATCACGCCTTCACGGCCGGAAAGGATCTGTCCCGCAATCGACGGGCCGTAGTCCTTCTGAAGATTGTCTTCCTCGCGCAGGGCGATGAGCCGGTTCCAGTCACGTTGCTCCCGCGAATCATACATGTAGTGCCCGTCGCCACCGACGAGTATGACGGACGGGTCGATGCTGTTTGTGCGCCTGGTCTCGAGCTCGCGAAAGAGGCTCCCCGCGAAAACGTTTGCGACGAGGATCCCTTTCCGGCCTGCACGGTCCAACAGGGGTGCGGCGAAGCTGATGACCGGAATGCGGCGGGTTCCCCCGTAAAGCAATTCCACGGGATGAAAAGCTATCTGGCCGGGAGAAAGATTCCCCGCGAAGAGCGCGTACCATGCCCCGCCGCCGTGACTCAGCTGTCCCGCCGGGACGATGGTGCAGTGCGACGCGGAGTCGATCACGTCATCGCACTGGATCCGGAGGAGTTCGTCCTGATCAGCGTTCACAAGCCGGATCTGATAGTAGAATCTTCTTGTCCGGGCAAATGCAAGAAATTCGCCGGCAACGGCGCGGAGACCGCCCGGGTCCTGCGCCGGAGATATTCCGCCGCCCCTCCGGACCCATTCCTGAAGGACAGAGGAGTTGAGGATGACGCGCATGTCACCTTCCACGCCGGCCATGAAATTTCCGGTCCGGGATCGAATCGTCGCGACATCGTGTGTCAGATCCTCCAGAGCGATAGTCTCCATCGTCCTGACGTTCACGTACAGCCCGTACAGGCTGACGAATACCATCGGCAGGATGGAGAGCCCTACAAAGGCGATGAGGAGCTTCGCGCGGATGGAGAAGCGGGGGGGCTTGGTCGGGAGCATGCCGAGAATGTACCTACATTCCGACCGCTGTTCAAGGGGGCGCCGGGGGGCAAAAAAAGAGGTTCCTGCCAGAAAGCGGCGCCTGGACTGAAAACCCCGCCAAAAGAGGCGGGACATAAAAAAAAGCACGCCAAAGNNCAAAGAAGGCGTGACATAAAAAAACACGTCACGCCAAAGAGGGCGTGACGTGTGTATCGAGAGTTACTCGATCAGGAGACGACGCTGACGTTCGTCGCTGTGAGACCTTTCGGCCCCTTCTCAACGTCGAACTGTACCTGGTCGCCTTCATTCAGGTTTTTGTACCCGTCACCGACGATGGCCCTGTAGTGAACAAAGACATCTTCGCCGCCCGGGCGCTGAATGAATCCGAAGCCTTTGGCTCCGTTGAACCATTTCACTGTTCCCTTTTCCATGGGTTCAGTCCTTTCAAAGGATTGTTTGATTACTCCGTTGTCAGCGGAACCGTTTGCAACAGCCACAATGCATGCCACTCAATGAAAAATCGCAACCATGGTCAGACAATATCCACAGTTGCGATTCAACGTGTAACGCGACAACAAGTGATCAAACCACCCAGCGTACTCGCCCCGCGTAATGCGGACATCAATGCTCAGCAACCTTGTACTGTTTTGACACCACAAGTATAGGAATTTCCAATTGAAGAATCAAGCAAAATCTGACATTTTTTCGCGTGGGGGAATCCGCACCAGATTGCGGATTGGGGCGAGAACCGTTATCTTACGAAGGCACCGGGGACATTTTCCCGCCAAGAGAGGGCGGGACGCATAGAACGCGCCCGTCAATTCGATGTCCCCTTGAAGGCCCCATTTTCAAGCGAAAGAACCACCCAGAGCCTGCCGTTGAGGCAGCACCCAAGGAGTGTGCAATGGAAGCTGTGCTCGTCCCTGTCGTCATACTGATCGCGCTTGTGCTGTACGAATACCGTCTCCGCAAGCCGGATCAAATCGTCGTTGCTGAGGCACGGGGCGGCGTCCGCCTCCGCGGGGGGAGGGTGTACCCGCGCCATTTCAGCACCCCGATCACGAAGACAACGCATTCGTTCTCCCAGACGGTCGACGCATCCGCGAAGGGGAATCTCGATATCCGGGTAAAGCTCGCCGTCACCGTTGCGGCATCGATGGAGGATCTCGACACGCTCGTCAAAGTCGGGGGATGGGCTCCGGACGCCATCGCGCGCGCCGCCAGAGAACTCGAAACGCTGATACTCGGGTACGTCAAGGGATACACGGAACTCCACGAGGTCGAAGAGCTCTCGTCGGAGAAAATCCGCGGCTTCCTCCAGGAGCGCGTCCAGGAGAGCAAACACCTCCTCGGCATCGAGGTCATCACGCTCACGATCGCCTCGTTCGATCCCGTCAATCCGCAGATCGCCGAGGCGATCCGCCAAAGAGAACATGCCCGCATACTCGAACAGACGGAGATCTCGAGCCAGCAGGCGCGTGTCGCCGCCACGCGCGTACGCCTCCGCGCGGACGAAGAAATCGCCTCGCTCGAGCACGCGCTCGAGATCAGGAAATACGAGCTGCGGCGTGCGGAATTCGAGAGGGAGTCCTCACTTGCCGGAAGCCGGGCGGAACATGAACTCAGCCTGAAGAAGATGCAGCTTGAGTTCGAAAAGGACGAGCTGGGGCTGCTGAAAGACAGCCCCGAACTCCTCCTGCTGACCCCGCAGGCGGCGCGCCTTGCGGAAGCAAGCCAGTCGATGAGAAACGCCCGCACGGTCGTCTCGCTCTCCCCTCCCGACGGGGTCCAGGGGACGGAGATCCTGTCGATGTTCAGCACGCTCGTCCAGAAAGCGCTCGGCGCTTTGAGCGATCGGAAAAAAAAGTAGACCTCAATGGATCTGAACGGCAGCGGCGGGGCGCTTCCGGACTATTTCGAGCTCCGGCCGACGCGGGCCGCGAAAGTGTCCGAGATCAGCGAGGCGACCGCATCATCCGCCATCGCACCGGAAGACCGTGTGAATTTTCACATCGGGAATCCGGTTCAGGAGAGCAGGCTCTCGTCCGCCTATTTCCGCGCCGCGCTGGGCCTTGATATCCGTGACGAATCGCTCACGGGAGAGGATCTCCCTCCCGCCCTGCACGCTCTGGACCTCGAAGAGGCGGAACTCCCGGTCCTCGAGTTTCTGTCGTCTCTCGTCCGTAAAAGCTCCCCCTATCTCCCCCGTGGAGGATTCTCACGCAGCGCCCCTCCCCCCCTGGCAACCCTCTTCAACGACTGGCTTCAGAACCAGCAGGACCCGCTGACGTACGACATGGGGAAGACGTCTGACCGGAGGGAGATCATATTCGCTTCCGGCGGAACCCCCGAATGCATGCGCGTCTTCTTCCACGCGCTGTCGCTCTATCTGGTCCATCTTCCGGCCAGGGTCCTTCTGTTCCGGTCGCATCTCCCCCCCCATGTAACGGCATTCGAGGGACTCCAGTTCGATACGCTCCCGGACGACGAGCACGAGGCCCTGGCCCAGATCCGGCAAATCGCCGGGGGGGAAGTACAGGCACCCACGTTCGTGGTCCTCGGGGAGATCACGACGGAAGAGACGCGGCGGGCACTCAGGGGACTTGCGCTCAGCGCCCCCCTCTTCTTCCTGGAAACCAACAACGCGCCGAACCGCCACTCCCTTGCACGGGAATCACGCCTTATCGACCGGGTCATCCGGTTTCTCGGCCCGGAGATCTTCTCTCCCCGGTTTGTCAATCTCTCCATTGTTTTCGTCGCGGGGAATGCGGGCTACCTGTCGCTTCTAGAGACTCTGCATTTCCAGCTCAAGGGAACCCCGTCGGCGTCCGAGGTCGAACTTCTCACGTTCCTCCTGACGCGGCGGACGGCGGGAAAGGCCGCCCCCCCGCTACGGCGGGTCAGCATCGAACCCCCGCTCGAGACCCCCCCTTCAGGACCCGGTGCCGGCGCGGCACTGGCCAGGTTCGGTTCGCGGATCGAGGCAACGCTCGATGCGGTCCATGCGCCCCACATCGCATTTCTCGATGAGGTCTCCGGAACGCTCGAGAGACATACCGCCTCGCTTGTCGAGCGGAGCCGGCGCCGAGCGTCCCTGCAGGCGGTTGACAGGTTTGCGGGGCTCGACGCGGTCTCACTCGTCCACGACCTCAGCGCGCATCTCCATGAGACTGAATGGCTCGCTGACCTGAAAGGGAGTTTCCTCAGGTCGTTCCTCCACCATCACCCTGAGTACGACATCGACCGTTGCACTGTCGTCAGCGGCTCGGCACGCACCGCACTCAGCCTTCTCGGATTCCACTGCGGCGTCCGGGAAGCGGTGATCCCGGACCTGAGCTGGACTTACGAGCACTGTTTCCCCTCCGTTGACACGGTCCCCCTCACTCCGGAGTTCGGCCTCGACGGGGAGGCCATGCTCGCTGCGGTCCGGGAGAAGCTCCGGGAGAACCCGCGGTGGGGCGAGCACGGCACCGTGGTTCTGAACAACCCGCACAACGCAACGGGACGGGTGTTTGACATCGGCGTCGTTCGGACACTCCTGGCGGAACTCCTCAGGCGGGGAATTACCGTCATCGACGATCTCTCCTATCAGAACGTCGCGCCCGTTGAAGATCTGCCGGACATCCCGACGCTCCGCCAGATCGCCGACGGGCTCGTCGCGGCGGGGAGGATCACCTCGGCCGAGGCGCGGCACCTCATCACCGTCCATTCCCTTTCGAAGACCGACTGCCTCGCAGGGGCAAGGCTCTCCGTCATCGAGATACGAGATACCCCCCTCCTCGAGAGGTTCCGCACAGTGATCGGGACGATCAAGCCGAACACGGGGGCGATCCTGCTTGCATACCTCTTTTACCGAAACGCCGTCGATGTGGCACGCGCGTACTGGCGTCTCCGGAATACGATATTCTTCGAGCGCATGCAGGCGCTCGAGACCGCGCAGCGCAACCTCCCAGCCGACCGGAATCCGTTTGCCATAGAGATCCTGGGCCCATCCGGGAGCATGTATCCCCTGATGATCATCGGAAAACTCCCCCCGGGGCTCTCGCTGGACTGGGTTGCAGCGGGGCTCGCACGGCAGGGGATCGGCCTTGTCCCCCTCTCGACGTTCGCCCGGACGGAGAAGGGATTCGACGCGGGACGGAAGGCGTTCAGGCTCACGCTCGGAGGAACGGACGGCGCTTCCGTTCTTCTGAACAAAACGCGCAGGGTGCTTATCGATCTGAACAGGGTCATCGCGGAGGAAGCCGCCGGCTACAGCCGGAGGCTCTTCCCCGTGCACACGCCTGCCCCGGCTCCCGACATCGTGACGGGACCGTGGGAAGCGGCGGAACAACGGATCCTGGAATTGATAGGGACGAAGGTCATCCCGTCCGTCCGCTCGCTGAGAGACGAACCCCGGGCCGGCAGGACGAAGCGGCTCCTGGCGGATGAGTATATCCCCGAGAGGCTCGCGGTCTACCGGAAGAGATACTTCGACAGAATGCTCATCGCGCGTGAACTCATGACGCGGGCCCGTGCCGACAACGGCAGGGCGCTCGGGGACGTTCTCGGGCGGGAATTCTACCGCGACGACATCGCCCGGCGCGAGGAGGCGTTCAGGACGCGGCTGTACGACAGGACAGTCCATCCGACGCAGATGTATTCCCTCAGGGCCGAAGAGGCGTTTGAGACCATTATCGGCGTTCTCGCGCAGGGTTCGGCGCCGCCGGATGAACTCCTCGCGGCCGCGGGACGCGAGCTCGTCAGCGAATTCCTGGGTCTCAACGTCGCGATAAGTTCCGGCGAAGAATCCCGCGAGGTGCTTCTCGATCTCGACGCGCACGTGAGCGCGGAACTCTTCGGCGAAGTGCAGGGAGCAGGCCTCCAGAAGACGTTTCTCTCTTTCTGGGGGGACTGGGACGGATCGAACAGGCCCTCAGGCCAGGGACACCAGCTTGCGGCGTCGGTGCTTCTCAGAAACGTCGAGCGCCTCTCGCACATTCTGCTCACGCTTGCGGGATGCGACAGAACCGCGCGCATTCGGCCCGAGCTTCTCGCCGAGATCGAACGGCTCCCGGGGAAGACGCACCGGTTCGTCGAGCTTCTGAAAGACATCACTGCCCTGACGCACCAGCTCGAGAAGCGCTACAGGGGAATACTCCCCTTCCAGTCAAGCCCCGGACGGCTGCGGCGGATCGGCATGGCGCTCCACGTCGCGCGGGATCCCGTGACCTCCCTCTGGTATCACAACGACAGGCTGGAGCGCCACATGATGGAGCTCCGCAGGAAGAGGCGTGAAGGGCTCGAGTATTACTTCTCGCTGAACAAGCGCCTGCGNNCAGAGCATGGTCACGGCCCAGGATCCCTTCGCGGTCGACACCACGGTCTTCAACATCAGCGAAATCAACGAAATCGGGGCGAGGTACGGCAATCCGGGGATGGTTCTTTCGCTTCAGGTGAGCATGTCGACGCGGCCCGAGGCGCTGATCGAGCTCGACCGTAAACTGCGGGCGAGGCGCGAACACACACTCAGGGACCATCCTGGGATCGATATACCGGTGCTGCGGCTCATCCCGCTTTTCGAGGAGCCCGATGCCGTCCTGGGTTTGACGGGATACCTGAACAAGCTGTGGGAGTATTCGCTCCAGAGCCGCAGGCTGAACCAGGAGACACGGGACCGGTTTGCAGAGATCGTCGGCGAGCTCTTCATCGCAGGATCGGACCTCTCCCAGCAGGTAAGCCAGGCCGCCGGGGCGCAGATGTACAGGCAGGCGAAATTCGAACTCCTGCACTGGCTTGCGCGGCAGGGACTCGCCGAACGGGTCCGGCTCAAGCTCGGGAGCGGCGAGCCGATGCAGCGGCAGGGGGGCTACTACAACGACGTGAGCGGAAGGGCGGCATTCGTCCAATCGGAGGAGTCGACACGCCGGTTCACCGCGCACCTGAGGGAATCGACGCGGCGGAGCACCGTGTACGCGACGACGCCGATGCTCGGCGTATTCGCGGGGGGGGATCTCCGGACATTTCAGAGCGCGATCGCCGAACGGGTCCGCCATCTTGGCGTGGAGGAGTTCGCCCAGCTTTTGCACCACCTTACCCTTCTGCAGGCGACGCACAGGGGCGACCTCCGGCGCGCGAGCGAGGAATTCGCCGAGAGCAGGCTGACAAGCACGGCACGGAGCGAACGCGCTCTCGAGCGGCTGACGGTGGGGGACCGGGAGCCGGCGCTCGAAGCGTTCCTGAAAGTTCTCACCGAAAATTTCCGGCAGATTCTCTACGGCAGGGACGAGGACGTGGTGGGAATCCACATCATCTCGTATTTCATCGCGCGCTCGACGCCTCCGCTCCGCGACAGGCCGACAGTGCGCCCGGGACCGGCGGGAAAGGGACAGGGGAGCAGGATCCTCGAGCGGATCGCCGAAACGATCCCCTTCTCGCGGTACGGAAGCCTCCTGCGCGCCATAGCCCACAGCCAGGCGCAGACGACGGTCCTCGGCGTGAACCAGCTGACAACCGGCCTCTTTCGCGCACTTGACACGTTCTCGGGGATGCAGCCGGTCGAAGGGAATCCGGAAACGTACATGGCGGACCGGATACTGCCGCACCTCCCGGTGTACGAGATACTCCGGAGCCTCCGGCTGTACCACGACCCCGATGAAACATATCTCCGGGCGATTGAACGCGCGTTCCCGGCGGGAAATTCCGCGTTCGTCGCTCTCCGCGAAGACATCGACGCGATGGGGCGTTATATCCCCCTTTTCCAGCAGGAACTGCTCCGGAGACACGGCATCGACGTGAGCGATTTTTTCGAGGGAATCCGGTTCATCCCGGACCTCCTCCCCACCCTAAGGGCGGATATCGCAGTGCTCCTGCAGCCCGATCTCTTCAACACTGACCCGGAGAAGCTATGGAATCTGATCGGCCTCCCCGTTGACACGGAGTGGCGCGGAGCGGTCGCCCGTCTCCTCGCGGCGCCGGGGGAGATCCGCCGGTGGCGCGCCGACGCGTGGGCACTTCTGGAGAACCCGGTGTTCCAGCGTGTGGAGTCGTTCGTGGAGCTTGCGGTCGCTCTTTATTCGCTTTCGGGGAGAAAGCTCTCGACGGATGTCCCTCTTTCAGGCCGGCCGGCGAAAATGCCGTCGAAACTCGACAGCTTTTTCCGGATGTCCCGGGCCGACGATGAAATGCGGCAGTTCCTTGCCGCGGCGATGGAATACCTCACGATAGCATCGGAAGGATTGATGGAAGTCCCCGCAAACATCATCCGCGCGATGAAGGAAGTGGAGCGGATCGCCGCCATCGAAGAGCAGGCGCTCTCCGGCGAAGAGCAGGACCGGCTCCGCTTTTTCCTGCTGCAGATCGCCCGGATTACCGGGGAGAACGGGTAACCCGTCCTTACCGGAGCACGATCAGCTTTTTCGTCCGCACGAAATTCCCCGCCTCGATCCTGTAGAAATAGACCCCACTCGCGATTCCCGACGCATCCCAGACGACGCTGTAGCTGCCGGCCGTCCTGCGTCCGCTCACGAGCCGTGACACGGGCTGACCGAGCATCGTATAAATGACAAGGGAGACGTCCTCGTCGGATGCCAGATCAAACCGGATTGTCGTTGAGGGGTTGAACGGATTGGGACTGTTCTGGAAGAGCGCAAATTCGGCGGGAACGGACCGGCCCGCGACCGCTCCCGAGACGACGTTCACGCCGACCGGATCGATATAATGGGAACTGCCGTTCACGTCGATCTGCCTGAGACGGTAATACCACATCCCCGCCGGCGCGGTGGAATCGATGTATGCGTACGACTGGGGGATCACCGTCGTCCCGTGACCCGCGACGAACCCGCCGGAAAGGGGAGCAAATGTGCCTGTCGCGGAAGCGGACCGTTGGACTTCAAATCCATAGTTATTGACCTCCGAGAGCGTCGTCCACGAGAGACGCACAGTCGCGCCGGGTCCGGCCACGGCGGCGAACGAGGAGAATTCGACGGAGGGGAGCGATCCATAATCAAACGTCCAGCACCCCCTCCCGTGCGTCGCCGCAAGAAGCGTCTGGGGTCCCTCCTTGTACTTCAGGTCAAATACCGGCAGCGCCGGCATCCCGTTGTTGAACGACACCCACGTCACACCGTCGTCCACGGACTTGTAGACGCCGTGGTCCGTCCCCAGGAAGAGCGTCCGGGGGGACAACGTCCGGAGAGCAATGCAGAGGACGGGAATATTCGGAAAATTCCCCGTCACGTTGCGCCACGTCCCGCCGCCGTCGGTCGTCTTGAGGACGTGAACTCCCGAAGAATAACCGCTGAGACCCGCGTAGCAGATGCTGTCGTTTGTGACGTCCACCGCGAGGCCGGACACGTACGGATACCCCGACGTCGTCCTCCAGGTCTTCCCGGTATCTGCTGTCGCCAGGATCCTGCCGTTTGTCGTTCCGGCGTAGATCTTCCCCGTATTCATCGCGCTGATGGCGATCGATGAGACGCTCCCCCCGACGACCGTGGTCGTGGCGATCCGAGTCCATCCCGCCGCACTGGACGCGGTCTGCGCGGACGGCGTCCTCCAGAGGTCAGCCTGGCCGTAGACGATCGTGTTGTGGTCTCCGGGCGCCATGGCGTAGGGATTGTAGAAGAGCCCCCCCGATGAACCCGAAGGACGAATCTCCGCGTACGACACGCCGTAATTTGGCGACCTCTGGAGCGAACCGTTGACGTACTGACCATAGACGTAATTCGTATTGACCGGATCGACGATGGTGAACCCGCCGTCGCCCGTGGCAACCTCATTCCAGACCGACCCTCCGTTCGTGGAGGTTTCTTTGTTGTTGTCCTGCGTCCCCCCGTAGAGCCGGAGCAGGGACGTGGGATCATAATCCGCGCTCATGTACTGGAGCGTGGAGAGCGTCGCGTTGAGATCAGACCATGTCAGCCCGTCGTTCGTCGAGCGGTAGACCCCTCCATCGGAACCGCAATAGAGGACGGAGCCGTTGTATCCAAGGAAATGTATGTCGGCGTGGCAGAAGTTTGACGGCGACGACGTCGCCCAGTTAGACCTCTGCGCCAGCGCCGCGCCGGAGGACGTGGAGACGTATACGTCGAGCCCTCCGGCGACGACAGTCGCGGGATTCGAGGGTTTGACCGCGATTGCATTGTCGTACCATCCCTGCCCCCCCAGGTAGTTCTTCGAGGAATCCCTCAGGGTCCAGGTCGACCCCCCGTCCGTCGATTCGTAAAGACCGAGCACACCGTACGGCGAGCTCGCACGCGCAATGCTCGCATACAGGATATTCGTGTCCGCCGCCGCAAGGGCCAGCTGCGTCCTTCCGATGGAGGACGGAAGTCCCCCGGCGAGCGTCGTCCAGGTGACGCCCCCGTCTGTCGATTTCTTCACGACGTCGGCGGTGTACCCGCCGGTCGTCGTGTACAGGACAAGGGGATTAAGCGGGTTCATGACGACGCAATTGGCGTTGCCCCCGCTCGCGGTGGATTTCCAGGAGAGGCCCGCGTCGGTCGAGCGGTAGACGCCGGAGGCTCCCGAGAGATAGAGGACGCTCGTATTGAGGGGATCAATGACGATCTGGGAGATGGACGAACCAACGGTCCCCGAGGCGGCAACCTTCGTCCAAGACGCGCCGGCGTCCGTGGATTTGAACACGCCGTCGCCGTAATAACTGTCGAGCGAGTAGTTGAGCTCACCCGTCCCGACGTAGAGGACAGAGGGATTGACCGGATCGACGGCGACGTACCCGCAGGAAAGAGACGTCAGATTGTCGGTAAGGGGCCGGAATGTGCTCCCTCCGTCCGTGGTCTTCCAGACTCCTCCCCCCGCCGACGCGATGTACATCGTGAGGGGATCCGTCGGGTGGAACGCGACGCAGTTCGTTCTTCCGGAAATGTAGTTTCCGCCCGTGACCTGGTAGAACAGCCCGGTCGGATTCACGCTCTTCCATGTGATCGTCCCTGTCGCGCTCCCGAACGTGAGGTCGTCGCGCGTCATCTGGAGATGGCGCGCCACGGAGGCGGCGTACGCGTCCGGCGGAACGGTCCGCCCGGGCCCCCCCGCACGCAGGGCCATCATATACTCCTGCCGCGCGATGATCTCTTCAGGTGATTCATCGTCGTCCTGTCCGGGCGCGGCCGGCGCAAAGAAGAGGAGCAAAATCAACGCCACGCACGATTGCAAAGAAAGCAGCGCTTTCCCCGGGAACATTGCGGCTCTCCTGAATGATCCTGGAATATTGTGCGATCACCGGGGGGGATGCGGTTCACACAATGCTTTACCCGCTAAGATAGCGCTCCCGGCCGAGAGAAGCAACGCGGGAGCTTGATTTGCACGTTCCAGATGCGTATTTTGGTGTGATCCCTGACAATACCTATTTCGACACTTGAGTAACACAGAACACCACCCGAGCGTGCAGCTGGCGATCCTCTTCGCCGACGTCAGCGGCAGCACAAAGCTCTACGAGACCCTTGGCAATACCCGCGCCCAGACGATAATCTCCAAAGCGCTGGACGTCCTTTCCCAGGCGGCCGGCAGACATCAGGGGACGATTGTCAAGAACATCGGCGACGAGTTGATGTGCACGTTCCCCTCCGCCCCGCTCGCCACGGAAGCCGCCAAGGACATGCAGCGATCACTGAAACAGGCGATCGCGATCGGCACGATTCCCTACGAGACGCTGAGCATCCGGACCGGGTTCCACTTCGGGCAGGTCATCCCCCAGGCGGGGGACGTGTTCGGTGACGCCGTGAATGTGGCGGCCAGGGTCGTCGCCCAGGCGAAGAAGGGGCAGATCCTGACGACGAAATTCACCGTCGATGAAATGCCCGATGAAATGAAGTCGGGACTCCGGTTTATCGACAAGGCCGCGCTCAAGGGGAAGAAAGAGGAGCTGGAGCTCTTCGAGGTTCTCTGGGAATTCGAGAACCTGACGATCGTGCAGAACATCTTCGAAGACAAGCCGCACGAGGCGAAGCTCACGGTGACGTTCGGCGAGACAACGGTGGAACTGAGCCATGAGCGCCCCGCGCTTCACATGGGGAGGGGAATCGAAAACGACTTCGTCATCCCGGAGCCGCTCGCCTCACGCTCTCACGCACGGATCGAATTCCGGCGCGAGCGGTTCGTCCTCATCGACCAGAGCATCAACGGGACGTACGTGTCCATCGTCGGTGAAAAGGAGGTCGTGCTGCGGAGGGACGAGCTTGTGCTCCAGCGCGAAGGGAAAATCAGCCTGGGGAAATCGACGATGCTCCAGCCTGAGCTGTGCGTGACGTTTTCGCTTCTCGGCGGCGGAGGGCTGCTGTAAACGGCGAGCGTTCCTCCCGGGAGGGAGGGACGACGGGTCAGAACGTGTGACCTACGCCGATCCTCGCATCCAGTCCTGTTATCGACCCCCCGCCTTTCAGGTTCCCGAAATCCACCTTCAAGAGAGCGGGGAAATACAGCCCCGAGGGGAGCGAGAACGTGGGTCCCGCCCCTATTCCGACAACCTTCGAACCTGAATACGCTTCGGGGGTATTCTCATAGATCCGGACTTCACCGAGGTACGAAACGGAAAAACGGGGATTGAATACCTGCTTGAACTCCGCGTACGCTTCGAACCGCCCGGGTTCCAGTCTCTCCGCCTCGCTCACGAGTCCCCCCACCCCCGCCACTTTTCCCTTTGACGTCGAGCGGTATCCCGCGATCACCTGAAGCATGTTTTCGTGGAAGTACTGCCTGTACTGGACATTGAACCAGTACGAATTCCCCGATGCGAAAACCTGCGCGTCGTTGTACTTGTCGGTTCCGTAGGAAGTGAACATAAAATCCGCCGACAGCGATTGGACATCGTTCAGCCGGTAGTCCGCGCCCAGGCTCCCCGTGATCTCACCCCCCGGCGCGTAAAACCCCCCTCCGTCGAGCGGCTTGTACTTCCCCCTGTATTGGTACGCCGCCGCCAGCCCGAGAACAAGATTGTCGGACGCCGGGAAGACCCAGGAAACCCCCGGGTTCAGGTTGAGCCCCTGTCCCCAGACGGGGACCGCCATATTGAAGAGCGGGTGGCTGAAGAGTATCGATGTTGTGAACTGATCGTGCTGGAGTTCCTTCTTCCCCGTCGGCGCGTTGATGCCCAGGCTGAAGACCGTGTTGGCCGATTCAAGATAGTAGTTCAGCCCGAGCTGCACGTCCGTCAGTCCGCTCAGTTTTGCGACGTCTCCTCCGGAAGCGGCCCCGCCTCCTCCAAGGCTGAAGCTCGCGTTCCGTCCCATGGGGACGTACGCCGCGATCATCGTGCTGAATTCCGAGAAACTGAATCCCGCGTTCTTTCCGGTCCAGCTCTGATACACCGGCATGATGCTCACCGAGCCCTGCCGGCCGATGATGTTCTGATCGGTCTGAGACCGCGCCGTCACGGAAAGAAAGAGAAGAACGAGAAGAGCGGGGGATCGCCTCATAGTGTCCTCGATGTTACCTGATCATGACAAGTTTACGGACCGCATTGAACTCTCCGCTCCGCAGCCTGTAGAAATAGACTCCGCTCGCCACGTGCGATCCGCTGTCCGCCGTGCCGTCCCACTGCACTTCGTACTCACCCGTCGCGCGGGTGCCGCTGAAAAGCGTCCGGACCTTCTGGCCGAGCATATTGTATATTTCGAGCTCGACATCGCCCGTCTTTGCCAGCGCATAACGGATCGTCGTCGCGGGATTGAACGGGTTGGGGAAGTTCTGTCCTAGCGCGTAGGAGACCGGCTGGAGCGGGATACCGCCGGCTTCCCCCTCGGCGTACTTTTCCGTCCCCATGATCACTTTGAAATACCGGGGCGCGTTCGGTCCGTCAATCGTCACCGGAAACGAGCCCGCGGATGCCGGAAGCGCATTCCCATCCACCAGGTCAAGGACGTGGACGCTGTACCCGGCAGGGAGCGTTCCTGAGGGGACGAGCGTCAGCACCGCATTCCCCGTCGCCGACGTCGAGCGCAGCTCGATCACCCACGACGTCCCTTCGCCCGCAACGGCCCTGTAGTTCTCAAGATACTGCACGCCCCCGTCGAGTATGTTCAGCCGGACCCCATCACCGATCGGAGGGGGCTTCGGCGCATCAAGCCTGTCCCTTCCGGATGTGGCACCCGCGCGGAACCCGACATAGTTGTACGTATCCCGGTACTCCGTTCCCGGCACCGAAACGGAGAGCTGGAGCAGGAATTCCCCCGGCCCGGGAGAATACGATGCTCCCCCGTTCTTATAAACAGCCGGGATCACCGTTTCCGAGTCGGGGAATGCAAGAACAGTATAATCAGAACCGAAGCTGTTGTAAACGAAATAGCCTTCGTACGGCTCCAGCACCGGCACGATCCGGTACTGCGTCCCGTCATAGGAGTATGGCCCCGACATGGCGGCGCTCCCTCCGACCGCGTGCCACGACACGTTAAATGCGAACGGATTTCCTATTTGATTCCAGCCGGTGTCGACGGGAACGTAATACGGCTGGCCACCTCCCGGAACCGAGGCCCCTTTTTTCAGCGAGAAGGGGGTTCCCGTCGATGTGATAACCCAGAACGCATTTCCGGGGTCGAGCGAGACACCTCCGAGGACGCCGAGCTCCCGGTAGGCGTTCTTGATCCACCGGAAGACGCGCCACTGGGCGGGATTGTACGCCCCGTAATCGTCACCGAGCTGGCTCATGACGAGAGGATTGTCGAGTATCATCGGGGATGAAAACATCTTGTACTTCATCGCCACCGGTGGGAGGGGAGGAAATACGCGCTGCACCCTCACCGGAAGAATGGCCGGCGAAAGAGCTGGGTTCAGCGAAGGGTAGAGAAGCTGCAGTCCCTGAAGCGACGTGAGCTTGAGATAGTATTCGACACCACGTATCGTTACCGCGCTCGCCGGGAGCGTGACGCTGAACTGCCCCGAGGTTCCGGTCAGCGCCAGGGAGTCATAGGGGATCCTTCCCGCGATCCTGTAGTAGAGCTTTCCCGCCTTGTAGATGGTATCGACGGGTGCGATCTTCAGAGATTGCGCTTTGCCGGCGGCTGAATCCCCCGTATTATACACGAACTGTGTTATCGTGAACCCGAGGACTCCCAGGTCGCTCAAGGAATCCGAATTGGCGACGACAATATTATACGTCCCGACGGGGAGCGCGGCCGGGGAGAGCGCGAGTATCGAATCCGTGCCAAAGACCTTCTGGACGACAGCCGGAACCCCACCGATCGAGACGCTCACACCCGTGAGAAAATTGGTCCCGGCAATCACTATCGGAACGCTGATCCCCTCCGGCGCGCTGTCGGGCTGGACAGAGACAAATTTCGGGGGGAGCGCAGACGACACGATGAACGCATTGAGTTTCGTCACCGCCTTGGTGTCAGGATTTGTCAGCGTCACACGGTGCGAGCCAGCCGCAAGTCCCGTCGGGTCGAACTGCGCGAGGGAGCTGCTGAGAACTCCCCCGGACACGTTTTCCCCGTCCACCGCGATCGTGGCCCCGCTGACAAAATTCGCCCCGATGATCGACACGACGGGGGTGTACGTCGGATTCACGACCGGGGGGCTCACGGCGATTATGGTCGGGGCCGGAAGTGTCCCTCCGGTCACCCCCACGTCGTCTATGAACCAGCCTCTGAAGCCGTTGTACAGTTCGTCTCCCGTGTCAAACGTGAACCGGATGTTGACAACGTTCCCCACGTATGGCGTGAGATCGAAGTACTGCTGTGTCCACGACCCCTTCTGCCCGAGTCCGTTCGACGTGAAGGGCTTATAGTCCGCCCCCGCAGGATCGTTCAGAGGATTGAGCTCACCCCGTCCGACAGGGTTCCACGTCACCCCGGCGTCCGTCGTCACCTGGACCTTCATGAGATCGAACGCGTCTGCGGCGACACCTTCAATCTCCCACCAGGTCGCGAAACTGAGCAGGGCATTTTCCTGGCCGACAAGACTGATGGGAGGGGTGATGAGATCTCCGGAATTCGCGGCAACCGACTCTCCGCCGTTCAGGGGAGTCTGCTGGACGGAATCGAAATTACTTCCGATGTATGTCCCCGTGGAATTTTCCCCGTACCACCAGCAGTAGTTGCCGGAATACGGTGCAGGGAGATTACCGGCATCGGGGAGCGTGACAAGATCCGGGTTTATCGTGGGGCTGAGGATTTTGAGCTGCTGCGGCCGGTACGGCGTGTGCCAGAATCCGGTGCTTGTCCAACCCGTGGTGCCGTTTTCGATATTGTCGAACCAGGGGAGAGTCACGACGGCGGCTTTTGACAGCGACGCAAGCGTCGCGGGTGAAAGCGCAGCGGGAAACGAGCTCCTCTGTTTCGCGGCGGCAATGCGCGAGCTCCTCACACCCCGCGGCGTCTGGGCCTTGCGTATCTGGCCTATGGAGGCAAGTATCGCAAGGAGGCAGAGCCCCCCGACAAACAGAGTTCTCCGCAGCAGCCGGATTTTCATGAGCGTGCCTCCTGAAAACGTGTCGCAACAATTCCTGTGTGGAAGATCAGAGTGCCCTTTCCCCCGCTCCGTACGCTAGCGCACGGGGGGAGGAGGCGGAGACGGCAGCAGATCGATCGAAATGCCGTGGTCGAACGCGACGGCACTCGGCGACTGGTTGTCCATCCCGGGGAGGAAGACGAGTTTTATCATCTTGTTCAGGTTGTTAAACCGTCTCGCCATAAGCGCACGCGTCCCTCTCCCCCGCTGCGCATCGTCGGAGCCGGGGGGCGGACTCACTTTATGTGAGACCGAGAGCGCAGACTCCTTCGTCCCCCCGGACAGGTTCATCGCGTCAGAGAGGTCGGCCTTCGCCTTTGCAGGGGCAAACGATGGATCGAGAGTGCTTGCCTGTCTGAAATAGACGCCGGCGGATTCAAAGTCCCCCTCTCCCTCCTTTTCCAGTCCCACGGAATACGCAAAGAACGCTTGGAGATTCTTCGTCGGGATTCGCTGTATCTCTTCGGTCTCTTCCCGCGTCAGCGTGATCCCCATGTCCTTCACGACTGTGAAGACAATCTCCTTCTGCAGGCGGAACAGGTTTTCGAGCGCGTCGGACTGCGTCTGCGCGGAAGGCGCCTTCCCCTTCCCGACATCGAGAGAAGCAACGTCAAGCCTGAGCGTGTTGTCGGCCGAGACGTTGTACCTCCCCCCGATGATCCGTCCCGCGGCAAGGAACTTCCCCAGACGCGGAGCGGTGGAAGGATCGACCGCGCTGGAGGCGCTGAATTTCAGCTCGTTCATCAGCTCATCGACCCGCAGCCTCTCCACGAGCCTCAGCTTCTTCACGTGGCCGAGGTCAATCGTCATCATCTCGCTCAGACCCAACCCCAGCGTGGAAAACTTCGCCTCACTCCCCTGGTAGACGAGAGGGAAAACGGCCACGGCGTTCGACGGCGTGTTCTGCCTCCCCAGGGAATCCTCGTTCGCCGCGAGCTCACGGAACTGGTCGGCGATAAGCTCCTTCGTCACGACGTAATACCGGGCCTCCATGAGCTTGTGGTACGGCGACGACGAGGCAACGTCCGTGTAGTTGATGTACGCGGCGAGAGCCCCCTTCATGTCGTTGTCGTACTCGCGGGTCATGCCGAGATAAAAGAGCGTCTTCCCGTCGTGCTCATTGGCCATCGACGCTTTCTTGAGGTAGTCCCGCGCCTGCGGGTACTGGTGGGTCTCAAAGTAGATGACCCCGAGATCGCGGAGGGCTTCCGGATCGGCAGGGTTCGTCACGAGACGTTCCTGCAGTTTCCGTATCGTCTGCGCGTACTCCTGCGGGTTCTCCACCGTTCCCGTCGTCCCGCAGGCGGACAGGACGAGCGGCAGCACCAGGAGGAGAAAAGACAGACCGCGAGGCGCATTCATGTGTCAGCTCCGGAGTAGTGGCTTTATGCTTTCCGCTTTCAGGTGCGCCTTCTCGTAGGAAGGATCCTTCTCCAGCGCCTCGTTGAACTTCTTGTACGCCCCGTCGTAGTCACCGCGCTCGACGAGGACGAGCCCTTCGGAGTAGGCCATCATCGCATCAAGCGATTTGGTTTCCGTCCCCTTCTCGAGCTGCGCTTCCGTGATGTTGACATTCACCGCCTTCGCAACCTTCGCGCTCAGTTTTTCGCAGAGCCCGAAGAAATCATCCGCATCCCCCTTCACGTCGTCCGTGGCAAGGATCTCCCCCGTCTCCACCTTGACGAGCCGGGCGCCGAGCCACATGTCCCCTTTGAACTTGATGAAGCTCCCCATGACGACGGCATTCACGCCGAGCTGCTTCCCGACGCGCACCGCGGAGTTGACGTCAAATTTCCCCGGAGTATTCTCAAGCCCGATCTCTCCCATGAGCCAGGCGATCCGTTCGCGCTCCACGACCTTGAGCTGCACGGCACCCCGAAGCTGGTTAATCATGAGCTCCGAGAACCCCATCTCCATCGGGTTGAACTTTTCCCTGTCGTCGACGGAGGAGTTCTTGAAGTCAAGCACGGCGATCGTCTTGATCCCCGGATCCGCCCTCTCCACCTGCATGTTCCCGGCCTTTTCCTGGCGCACCTTGTAATACAGTTTCAACAACGGCGGCGCCTCTTCGTCCGGATTGAGCTCCACAAGGGGCGGCTCAAGGTCGAGCATCTCGCTGAGTGCGGTCTTTGCTTTGTCTTTGTTGTCCTTCGCAAAGTAGGCGCGGCCCAGTCCCAGGAACGCCTCGCGCCGCACGGGCCTGTCGAAGGATTTGTCGGCCGCGATATCCGTGTAGACCTTGATCGCGTTGTCGAAATCACCCGCGTTGAAATAGTCGATCCCCGTCTTGAGCTTGTCGTCCCCCTTCCCCTGCGCCCGGAGGGACTGGGCCGAAATGAGCAGGGCCGAAACAACCACCGCGCACGTGCCCGCAAGGAGTGCGCCGCGCAACATGCTCTTCCATATCGTCCTCATTGTGTCTCTCCTCTGAAGTGTCTGTCGTTACTTCTTTATCAACTCGAACGGCGCCGGAATGGCATCGGGCTTTGTCAACCTCGGGACGTCTATGTTCACAATATATCGCGGTGGACTGGCTGCATATCCCTTCTTTTCGACACTGATTGTGTGTTTCCCGGCAGTCAGGGGAACTGCGTTAGGCGTCGTAAGCTCAGTCGTCACCCCGTCAATCACAATGTACGCCCATCCCGGCCTGCAGGCGACATTCACTGGCGCCCGGAACCAGCACTTCCGCCCGTCCGCGACACCGGGTTTCACTTCAAGAACATCCGATTTTGTCATCCCGCCGTTCCGGAACACGACCCTTCTTGTCCCCGGGCGAACCATGACCTTATGCCCATCCTTCGCGTTTGTAAACGGACCGTCATCCACACTCACCTCCCCATCGGGCACGGCCTCGAGCGTAATCTCAACCTCCGCCGCGTGCACCGTCGCGGGAACCGACGGTTTTTCCTCCTCTTTTTTCGTCTCCGTCGCCATGGGCGGAGGATTCGATTTTTCGGCGGTTTCCGTGCCAGCCGGCTGCCTGACGATCCCCTTCGGCTCCCTCAGAGAAAGGAGGAACGGCTGTCCTCCGGTCACGGTCACTGACGTATCGACGCGGGTCCTTCCCCAGATCGCGATCACTTTCCGTTTCCCCGCCGGGACGGCAACATCGCGTACAGGGGTCTTCACAGGCGCATCGTCGATGTACACGCTCCCGTTGTCCGGGATGATCTCAACGGTGAGCTTCCCTTCTTCGGGAAATACATACGGCCGCGCAACAAAGTAGGTGACGATGAGCACGACGATGGCTGCAGCGATAATCCCATAGAGCTTCGCATTTGCGGGGGTTGCTGCCGATTTAGGCTTCACGAGTGGCCCGACCGCCGGCCCGATCATCGTGGGAGCGTCCGTCATCCTGTAATCCCCACCCTTCAGCGTCTGCTCGAATCTCTCCAGCGCGGTCACCATCTCCGCCGCTGTCTGGTACCGTTTCGCCGGGTCCTTGTCGATCGACTTGACGACGATCTTCGCAAGCTCCTTCGGGATCGAGGCGTTCAGTTTTTCCGGCGGGGGAATGCGCCCCTCAACGATCATCTGCGCGACCGCGAAGTCCGAATCCTCGGCCTTGAACGGCACACGTCCGGTGAGGCATTCGTACAGCGCCATGCCGGCGGAGTAGATATCACCGCGCGCATCCACCTGTCCCAGTCCCCGTATCTGCTCCGGCGACATATAGTAGAGCGTCCCCGCAGTTCCCATCGTCACGGTGGAGACGTTCGTTTTCTGAATCTTCGCGAGGCCGAAGTCGGTGACCTTCACCACGTCCCCCTCGGCGAGCATCACATTTCCCGGCTTGATGTCCCTGTGGATCACTCCTCCCTTATGCGCGTGGTCGAGCGCGGTCAGGAGCTGCTTGAATATGCGGACAACCCGGGGAACAGGGAGAAGAACGGACTGCTTCAGGAGGTCGGCAAGCGTCTTCCCGTTGACGAATTCCATGGCGATGCAGACGCCGAATTCGGTCTGCCGGAGCGCGAAGATCCCGACGATGTTGGGATTCTGAAGTTTCGCGAGCGCCTTCGCTTCCGACTGGAAGCGTTTGAGAAAATTCGGGTCGCTCGCAATAAGAACATCCATCATCTTGAGCGCAACGTCCCTGTCCAGCGTCGTGTCGGTCGCCCTGTACACGACCCCCATCCCTCCGCGCCCGAGGACTTCGAGGATCTTGTACGAATCTATCATCTTGCCGATCATTGGGTCCATGGCGCCGTCACTTCTTCCCGGTTTTCCAGATGGATTTCAGTTTGTCCCTGCTGCGGGACAGGGGGCTTACGGGCGCCGCGCTCACGTCGACGCGTACGACCTGTACCGTGATGTTGTCCGTTCCCCCGCGCTCGTTTGCAAGCTCGATAAGCACCCTGCACGCACGCTCCGGAGGGTGGGAGGTGACGATCTGCCTCATCTCCTCATCCTCGACGTGATTAAAGAGTCCGTCGGTGCACATCAGGTACGCACGGCTTGAGGTGAGCGGCATCTCGTCGAAGAAATCCACCTCGGCGGAGGGTCGCGGCCCCATGGCGCGGTACAGGTGCGATCGTTCAGGGTGGTTCCGTGCCTCTTCGTGCGTGATGATGCCGCGCCGGACCATCTCGGCGACCTTCGAGTGATCCTGCGTGAGCTGCGTGATCCCCCTCTGATTGATTTTATACACGCGGCTGTCGCCGATGTTCCCGATGTACGCGTGCCCGTCGCGGAGGACCAGGACGACGCACGTTGTCCCCATGCCGCGGTACTGCGGTCCCGTCCCGCTCTTCCTGTAGATCGCCTCGTTCGCGGCGGAAAACGCCCTGCGGAGGTTCCCGATAACGGATGGATCGGTGCCGGCGTAATACGCCGTGCCGATCTCCCCGACGGCGATCGTGCTCGCCTCCCGTCCGGCGTTCTGCCCCCCCATGCCGTCAGCGATAACAAAGAGCTGGCCGCCGGGACAGTTCAAATCGACATTCCCCTCGGGAAATTTCCCGAAGGAATCCTGGTTTTCAGATCGGACAGATCCGACATGGCTTGCATTGCCGAACGAGATTTTTCTCACGGCCGGGCTATCTCCTGGTCACCAATGCCGATGTCATGCCGCACCTCCCGCCTTTTTCAGAATCGTCGCCTTCACAAGTCCGAACCGGATCGGCGCATCAGGAGCGACCTCCGTGTCGACGGAGATCTTTTTGTCCGCGACATACGTCCCGTTCTTGCTCCCAAGATCGCGGAGCGCAACCTTCCCTGCACGAACCGTGATGATCGCATGGTTGCGCGAAATGGAGGCATCGTCGACCGCAACGTCGCTTGTCGAGAGCCTCCCGACGGTGTTCTCCCCTTCCTTCAGGTTCACCGTCGATTTCTCGCCGCGCACATTCTTAAACTCGAGAACAAAACGGGGGAGCGACAGCAGATCAGCAAGCTGTGCCTCGTCGATGAGCATCGTCGGCGCGGCATCACGGGCCTGAGCCGCAGGCGGCTTTTCCTGCACGGCCTCGGCAGCCCGGACGGGCGGTTCCTCAGCTGCGGGCTCCGGCTCAGGCGGCCGCGGCTTCGCCGGCGGCTCGGCAATCCCGAATGCATCTTCAAGGACGACCGCCGGCTTCGCGGCCTGAGGCACCGGCACCTGTTCCGCCGGGACGGGCGGAGGTGCGGGAACGGCGGATTCCGCAGGCTTGCGTCGGGGAGGAGGAGGCACTTCGGGTCCGGGGGGGAGGTCTTTCGGAGGAGGAGGGAGCGGATCGGCCGCCTGCCCCGACTCCAGCGTGAATATGAACGTGAACGTGTTGGCGAACATGATCACATGCTTCTTCTCAAGCTTCACCTTCCCCTGGACGGGCTTGCCGTCGAGGAGCGTGCCGTTGTGACTCTTGAAGTCCTCGAGGTAGTACGAACCTTTTTTCTGATCGAAGAATATGCGCGCATGCTTTGCGGAGAGGACCCCGCTCTTGATGAGGAGATTGCACTCAGGGCCGTGTCCGATGACCGCCTCTGAGACAATCTCGTACGATTTGCCGGCCAGCGCGGCGCTTTTCGATTTCAATCGTGCGTACATGGGCGCATAAGATAGTTGTTATCGATACCTGTCCGGCAGGCCACACCCGAAGCATGAAAATACAGCTTTCTCCGCGTTATTGTCAAACAAAGGACTGCCCCTGTCTCAGAAATGTGATCCGTGACAGACCCGCTCAAATCGTTTGAAATCATTGGATTTATCGCGATCCCCCGGGGGGCATAACGCGGAGCGCCCTTCACAGAGGAGAGGATTTCCGGCATCGGCGAGGCGCCAGCGCGGTGTCGTGGGCGCCGGTGCGTCGAACATTCCTCGCAAGTGAGCATCCAGGGTGCCGGGTGTGGGAAGAGAGCATGTGTATTGCTAACGATAGTAAAAATAAGCGATTCAAAAGTCAAGGGAGCCCCCGGCTGTGCTTTTTTGACGAATTCTCGTATCTTGGCGGGACGTCCACAAAATCCGGGAACACAGTCATGAATGAACCTGCACTCGAGAAATTCATCCGTTATGCAAAAATCGACACACAGTCAAAAGACGATTCGGATACATACCCCAGCACGAAGAAGCAATTCGACCTCCTGAACCTTCTCCTGAAGGAATTGAAGGACCTCGGCCTCAAAGACGCACGCATCGACAAGTACGGCTACGTCACCGCCATGCTCCCCGGCAACCTCCCTCCGTCACAAAACGCCCGCGGAAAAGTGCCCGTCGTGGGATTTGTCGCGCACGTGGACACCTCCCCCTCGGCGTCCGGCGCAAACGTCAAGCCCCAGATTATCAGGGCATACCCGGGCGGAGACATCACTCTTCCGGGTGACCCTTCAGTCGTCATCCGCGAATCTGAGAACCCCGAACTGAAGCGGAACATTGGAAGGCCGATCGTCACGTCCGACGGTACCACACTGCTGGGCGCGGACGACAAGGCGGGGTGCGCCATCATCATGACAGCGCTTCAGATCCTGATCTCCTCCCCCACCCTGCTCCACGGCGACATCAGGGTGGCGTTCACGCCCGACGAGGAAGTGGGCGCCGGGACGAAGTTTTTCGATATCAAAGGTTTCGGCGCGGACTTCGCCTACACTGTCGACGGCGACACGCCCGGTGAACTCAACAAGGAAACGTTCAGCGCGAACCTCGCGGTCATCACCGTCCACGGGAGAAACATCCACCCCGGGAGCGCGAAGAATATCATGGTGAATTCCCTCAGGGCCATGGCGGACATCGTCGCCCGCATGCCGAAGGATGTCGCGCCGGAGACAACCGAAGGATATGAACCGTACATCCACCCCCACATCATCGAGGGGGAGGAGGCGCGGTCGACGCTCAAGATCCTTCTGCGCGATTTCAACACAGCGGGTCTCGACGTCCTGAAGCGGAAGCTCGAATCAATCATCGCAGAGGTCCGTGAGATTCATCCGCGTGCCAGGATCGAAATGCAGGTCATCGAACAGTACCGGAACATGAAAGACTACATGGGGAAAGATCCCCGGGTCCTCGACTGCATGTGGGAGGCGACGAAACGCGCGGGGCTCGATCCCGTCTGGGTGCCGATCCGGGGGGGGACAGACGGCTCGCGTCTGACGGAAAAAGGTCTCCCTACGCCGAACCTCTTCACGGGGGGGCAGAACTATCACGGTCCGACAGAGTGGCTTTCCGTTGACGGGATGAATACATCCGTCGAGACTGTGGTCAACCTTGCCCAGATCTGGGTCGAGAAAAGCTCCGCCTGAACCAACCCTTGAGGAGTACCTACGAATGGAACCGCAGTCCAGCGCACCAAACGGACTTCCTGACAATGCATATAAAGAACTCCCCCCCGGGGAGGAATACAAACCCATACTCGGACCGTCAACTTCACCCCCCGAGGTCACCTGGTGGTCGGTCTCATGGGGCCTTTTCATGGCGGTCCTTTTCTCGGCGGCGGCGGCGTATTCGGGGCTGAAGATCGGACAGGTGTTCGAGGCGGCAATCCCGATCGCCATACTCGCCGTCGGACTATCCACGGCGGCAAAAACGAAAAACGCGCTGGGACAGAACGTGATCATCCAGTCGATCGGCGCGAGTTCGGGGGTGATCGTCGCGGGGGCGATATTCACGATCCCCGCCCTGTACATCCTCGACCTCCCCGCGAGTTTCTTCCAGGTCTTCTTCGCCTCCGCGTTCGGAGGCTTCCTCGGAATACTCTTCCTGATCCCGTTCCGGAAATACTTCGTCAAAGACATGCACGGGAAGCTCCCCTTCCCCGAGGCGACCGCGACGACGGAAATCCTCGTCGCCGGGGAAAAAGGAGGGAAACAGGCGGCGGTCCTGGTCGTGGCGGGATTGATCGGCGGGCTGTTTGACTTCTCCTTCAGCCTGTTCGGCACGTGGTCCGAAGTAATCACGTCACGCATGTTCGATTTCGGCTCAGCGGTGGCGGACAGGTTCAGGCTCGTGTTCCGCGTCAACGTCTCGGCAATGGTGTTTGGGCTAGGGTATATCGTGGGACTCAAGTACTCGGCGATAATCGCAGCGGGGTCGTTCCTCTCCTGGTTTGTCCTCGTCCCCCTCTTTGCCGAAGTCGGCCGTTCCCTTACAGTCCCGCTGGGGGCCTCCGCGACGAAGCTCATCGCCGCGATGACCGCCGAGGAGATATTCCGGAATTACGTCCGGCAGATCGGGATCGGGGGCATCGCGATGGCGGGGCTTATCGGGATCATCAGATCGTCGCGGGTGATCGGCGGAGCGTTCTCCCTCGCGTACCGCGAGATCGCGCACAAGAAATCCTCCACCCCCTCGGCGGCAGTGCGGACGCAGACAGACATCAGGATGCTCTTCAACATCCTCCTGATCCTCCTGACCGCGCTCTGTGTGTTCGTGTTTTTCTATGCCGGCGTCGTCTTCGATATTTCGCACGCCGTGGCGGGGCTCCTTATCGTCGTCATCATCTCGTTCCTTTTCACGACGGTGGCGGCGAACGCGACGGCGATCGTGGGAACGAACCCCGTGTCCGGGATGACGCTGATGACGCTCATCCTCTCGTCCATTGTCCTGAACCGGGTCGGCCTGACGGGATCCGCCGGGATCGTGAGCGCGCTTATCATCGGCGGGGTGGTTTGCACCGCGCTTTCCGTCGCGGGGGGATTCATCACGGACCTCAAGATCGGCTACTGGATCGGGACGACCCCGAAGAAGCAGGAGACGTGGAAATTCCTCGGCGTCCTCCTTTCCGCGGCGACGGTGGGGGGAGTCATCCTGATACTGAACCAGACATATGGTTTCAAGGGGGAGCACGCCATGGTCGCCCCGCAGGCGAACGCGATGGCGGCGGTCATACTGCCGCTTATGTCAAACACCCCGGCACCCTGGGTCCTGTACATGGTCGGCGCAGTCATTGCGCTCCTGCTCACGATGGTGGGGATCCCCCCGCTGGCGTTTGCGCTGGGGATGTACATTCCCCAGGAGCTAAACACGCCTCTCCTGTTCGGAGGGATTGTGGCGTGGTGGGTCACTTCCCGGAGCAAGAACGAAAAGCTCAACAACGCGCGGTTCTCGCGCGGGACGCTCATCGCTTCCGGGTTTATCGCCGGCGGCGCGCTCTTCGGCGTCTTCGTCGCATTCCTGAAGTTCCTTGACCAGTTCACCCACATGGGCGTCAACGGGTGGTTCATGGATTCCTGGGAAGCAGCCCACGGCGAGGTCGCCGGTCTGGTCATGTTCATCCTTCTCGCGGCATACACGGTCTGGGACACGATGCGCGCGAAAGAGGAGTAGAGGGCGCCGGCAGCGACAGGAACCGGTGCGCAGAACCTACACAAGGAGCGAGAGACGTGCCCCGAGCCGCCAGGCGTAATCCCCGCGCAGCGAGCATCAACCTGCCTGACATCGTCAAGCAGTTCAGGAAGGGGATCATCGTTGCTCTTGCCCTCGTCGTCGTCGAGCACGTCGCATGGATCATCGAACCGACGCTCTTCGGCACGCTTATCGACGCCACGATCGACAAGCTGAAAGGGACCCCCGGCTCATCGTACATGCTCCCCCTTTCGCTCTGGGTCGGGGCCTTTCTCGTGAATTCCGGCGTCGGCACGGCACGCCGCTCCGTCGACCAGCGGATCTACCTGAACATGTTCACCGAGATCGCCACGCAGGTCTCGAGAGCCGCCGTGGAACGGAAGCTCAGCGTGTCCCAGACCGCCGCCCGTGCGCAGCTTTCACGGGAGTTCATCACCTTTTTTCAGTACAGGATCCCGGAGATCGGGGAACAGGTGATCGCCATCGGCGGGGCCCTTATCGGGCTCATGTTCTTCGACTACCGGATCGCCGTCTCCTGCCTGTTCGTCGTCGCGCCCCTCCTCATCGTCAACAGGTTCTACACCCGGTCGGTCGTTTCCCTCCAGAAGGAGATTCACGACAGCGTCGAGGAAACGTACGAGGTGTTCGGGACCAAGGACCCGGAGAAGGTCCGCGCGTACTTCACGGAGCTGGCGTTTCCCCAGCAGCGGATCGCGGACTGGGGGGCGGTGTCGTTCGGCCTTCTGCGGATCGTTCTCCTCGGGATATTCCTCGTGGTCCTCTACATCAGCCTCGATCTCGACGACTTTACGACCGGGGCGATCTACTCGATCGTGGCGTACCTCTGGACGTTTGTCACGTCGTCGGAATACCTCCCGGAGCTTCTGGAGAGCTGGACATCCCTGAAGGACATTGCGACACGGCTCCGGAGCGAGCAGGTATGACGCGCACACCCCACACCACACTCCATTGCCTATGACAACGCACGAGCCAGCCCGGACGGACCGCCGATTCAGGCGGATCGCCGCCGCTGGCGCATTCAGCGCGGGGGCGGCGGTGGCGCTCGGCGCATTCGGCGCCCACAGCCTCCGCCACATTCTCCCTGCAGACATGCTCGCGGTGTACGAGACCGGAGTTCGCTACCATATGGTTCATGCGCTGGCGCTCGTCGCGGCCGGGATCGCGGGGCTTCAGGGGGGGCACGCGGACAGGGACCTCCTGGCCGCCGCCGCCTGGGCGTTCGGCATCGGAACCCTCCTCTTTTCGGGGAGCTTGTACGCTCTCGCCGCCACCGGGCTCGGCGTGCTCGGGGCCGTCACACCCGCCGGGGGTCTCGCATTTCTCGCGGGGTGGGCTCTCGCGGGGGCGGCCTTTCTCCGCGGGGAGAGAAGTTGAAATTTTTCCGTAGAATGCCCATATTAGAAGATTACGGCATCCACATCGGCAGGAGACTCCCCCTGGCATGAAAAAGGTCATTGCGTTCATCATCCTCTTGTCCCTCGCGGTCCTCTTCTGGTTCGCGTTCGCCATCTGGACAGGGCTCTATTCGGTCTACAGCGTCCCCCCCACCCCCGGCGATCCCGACGGGTCCACGCTCATCGTCGCTCGGGAAGAGGGGGAGCCGATGTTCGACTCTCCGCAGTACAAACCCCCGCCGAGGAAGATCGAGAAGAGCGGGGGGATCGGGTTCGGATCGGAGTATCACGCCAGACGCCCGATCGACAAGAGGACGATCGTAGAGCTCCCGTACATCGACTGGGCCTATCAGAAATCGCTCGAGCCGGCCCAGGAGGAAACGCCCGCGAACTGAAACTTTCTCCCGCACCCCGTCGTTATAGTGCAGCGGCACGCCGTTCACCGGTCAGGATACGCAACCCGCCGAATATGCACATCACCGCGCGGCCAGCACTGCGTATATTGCACGCATTCCCGGATCAACAGATTCCAGTTACATTCAGACGATGACAACGGAAAAACCCGATATCACAACCCTCCGCATTGACCGTTCGGGGCCCGGAGGGCCCCCGCCGCGCGCATTGCCGTGGAAGTACATACTCCCTGCCGCCGTGCTCGTGCTCTGCGTATTCGGTTTCGTCGAATTGCGCAGCGTCCTGGTCGCGGCGATCGAAGTGGAAACCGCGACCGCGACGCTGACGTCCCCGTCGCAGGCGCACTCCGTGCTCGCGGCAAACGGGTATGTCGTCGCGCAGCGGAAAGCTGCCGTCGCATCGAAAGGGACAGGAAGACTCGTGTACCTGGGGGTGGAAGAGGGGGACAAGGTCTCGAAGGGACAGATCATCGCGCGGCTCGACGATCAGGACATGGTGGCTGCTCTGGCGAAAGCGGAGGCGGACCTCGGCGTGGCCCGCGCGGATTCCTTTGGAACCCGGAACACGCTGGAGCGGACCAAAGCGCTGTTTGTCTCGAAGCTTGCCTCGGCTTCGGATCTTGAAGGAGCGGAATCGGCGCACATGAAAGTGCGCGCGAACATCGTCTCGGCCCGCGCGGCCGTCGAACAGGCGGAGGTGGCGCTCGAGTATACGCGAGTCAGGGCTCCTTTTGACGGCACGGTCCTGACGAAGGACGCCGACGTCGGAGAGGTCGTCGCCCCGTTCGCGTCCTCCGCCAACTCGCGCGGCGCGGTAGTCTCGATGGCAGACATGGAATCGCTCCAGGTCGAAGCGGACGTCTCCGAATCGAACATCACGCGCGTCCGCGTGGGCCAGCCCTGCGAAATCACGCTCGACGCATATCCCGACACGAGCTACCGCGGCACGGTGCACAAGATCGTCCCCACCGCCGACCGGGCGAAGGCCACGGTGCTCACCAAGGTCGCGTTCAACAGGCTGGATGACCGGGTGCTGCCGGATATGAGCGCCAAGGTCGCGTTTCTCGGCGAGGAAATGACGGATTCGGCCGCCGCCGCTCCGTCAAAGCTGACAATCCCCTCAAGCGCGGTCACCGAGCGGGACGGGAAACAGATCGTCTTTACGATCCGCGAAGGGACTGCAAACGCGGTCCAGATCCAGACCGCCGAACGGCTCGGCACGCAGACCGTGGTGACGCGGGGGCTTCAGCAGGGCGAGACGGTCGTCAACCGGCCACCCCCGTCCCTCGCGGACGGCGTAAAAGTGAAAACGAAATAGCGATCCTCAGTCAACTGCGGAGATCAGCATGTCACAGAACGGCACGATGATCAAGGTCGATCACGTCTCAAAATCGTACAGGCGCGACAGCATTGAGATCCCGGTCCTCCGCGACATCTCCATCGACGTCCCGGCCGGGGAGTTCCTTGCGCTCATGGGTCCCTCGGGATCGGGAAAGACGACCCTCCTGAACCTGATCGCGGGGATCGACAGGCCGAACGCCGGCAAAGTCGTGGTCAACGGGACCGAGATCGACTCCCTCGGCGAGTCGGACCTCGCCCGGTGGCGCGCACGGCACGTCGGTTTCATATTCCAGTTTTACAACCTCCTCCCCGTCCTGACGGCATTCGAGAACGTGGAGCTGCCGCTCCTGCTGACGGGGCTCTCGCGGAAGGAAAAGCGGGAGCACGTGGAATCCGCCCTGAACCTCGTGGGGCTCGGGGACAGGATCCATCATTATCCGAAGCAGCTCTCCGGCGGGCAGGAGCAGCGGGTCGCGATCGCACGCGCAATCGTCACCGACCCGACAATCCTTGTCGCCGACGAGCCCACGGGGGACCTCGACAAGATCTCGGCCGGCGAGATCATGGATCTTCTCTACCGTCTGAACAAGGAGTTCAAGAAAACGATCGTCATGGTCACACACGATCCGCGTGCGGCGGAGAAGGCGCACAAGCAGATGCACCTTGACAAGGGCGAACTGACCACCTGAGGGATTCCATGTTCATCATCAGACTCGTACTGAAGAACACGCTCCGGCACAAGCTCCGCACGCTGCTCACGATCCTCGGCGTGTCCATCGCCGTTATGTCGTTCGGTTTCATGCGGACGATCGTGACCGCCTGGTCGGCCGGAGTCGAGTCGTCGGGGGAAAACAGGATGATCACCCGGCAGTCGGTCTCCTTCATATTTCCGCTCCCGTATTCGTGCCTCCAGCAGCTCCAGCAGATACCCGGCGTGTCCGAGGTGTCATACGCCAACTGGTTCGGCGGCGTGTACAAGGATCCCGCGGACTTCAAGAACTTCTTCCCCCGCATCGCAATCGACCCGGAGACGTATTTCTCGCTCTACCCCGAGTTCATCATCCCGGCGGACCAGTTCGCCGAGTTCAAGAAGGAACGGAACTCGTGCATCGTGGGTGCAAAGCTCGCCCGGGAGCAGGGGTTCAAGATCGGCGACCTCATACCGGTCGACGGGGACATCTACCCCGGGAAGTGGGAGTTCGTCGTGCGGGGGATCTACAGAGGGAAGGACGAGTCGACCGACGAAACCCAGTTGTTCTTCCATTGGGACTACCTGAACGAACAGGTAAAGATCAGCCAACCGGGGAGGGAGGGGCAGGTCGGATGGTACGTCCTAAGCGTCCACAACGCCGCGGAGATGCCCCGTGTGGCGAAGGCGGTCGACGAACGCTACAAGAACTCCCGCTCTTCCACAAAGACGGAGACGGAACGGGAATTCCAGCAGAGCTTCGTCTCCATGTCGAGCGCCATCATCAGCTCCCTCGAGGCGGTCTCGTACATCATCATCGGCATCATCCTCCTCGTCCTCGCAAACACGATCGTGATGGCGGCGCGCGAGCGGACGAAGGAATATGCCGTCCTGAAAACGCTGGGGTTCTCGGCCGGGCACGTCGTCGGGCTCATCGGCGGGGAGTCGATGCTCATCGCGTGCTCCGGCTGCGTGATCGGCCTGGCGATGACGTTCCCGATGGCCATGGGATTCGCGAAGGCGTTCCCGACGTTTTTCCCCGTCTTCAACGTGGAAACCATCACAATCATCCTCGCGGTCAGCGTCGCGCTCTTTGCGGGCGTCGTCGCCGCACTCTTTCCGGCGGCGCGCGCCGTGCGGATGCGCATCGTGGACGGACTCCGATCAATAGACTGACGCCATGAAAATACCATTCTCGTACACCTGGAGGAGCCTCTGGGCGCGCAGGCTGACAACGACCCTGACGCTGGGGGGGATCGCGCTCGTCGTCTTTGTCTTCGCCTCTGTCCTGATGCTGGCGCACGGCGTCGAACAGACGATGATCGACACGGGCGGCGACGACAACGTGATCGTCCTGAGGCGTTCGGCGAACTCCGAGCTCGTGAGCCAGATCGACCGGGACGCGGCCAACCTCATCAGGACGAACCCGGGGATCGCCACGGGGAAGGACGGAAAACCCGTCGTGTCAACGGAGGTCGTCGTCATCATCAACCTGGAGCGGAAGGACATCGCCAACGGCATGGGGAACATCTCGGTGCGGGGAGTCTCCCCCGAGGCCATGCCCCTCAGGCCTCAGGTCAGAATCGTGAACGGGCAGATGTTCCGTTTCGGAAGCCATGAGATCATCATCGGGACCAACATCGCGAACCGGTACCGGGGGACGGGCATTGGAGAACAGCTCAGGTTCGGCGACGCGATGTGGACCGTTGTGGGTCACTTTGAGGCGGATGGAGACGGGTTCGAATCGGAGATCTGGGGGGACGTCGAACAGCTCATGCCCGCGTTCGGGCGTCCCGTCTTCTCCTCGCTGACGCTGAAACTGCGTGACGCATCCGCGTTTGAGGATGTGAAGAAACTGATCGAGGGGGACCCGCGGACGCAGTATACCGATCTGAAGCGGGAGAAGGCGTATTACAGCGAGCAGTCCAAGCTCATGTCCGACTTCATCAAGATACTGGGGCTCGTCGTCACGATCATCTTCAGCGTCGGCGCCGTAATCGGCGCGATGATCACCATGTACGCCGCGGTGGCAAACCGGACCGTGGAGATCGGGACGCTGCGCGCACTGGGATTCAGGCGACGGAGCGTGCTCGGCGCATTCCTCGTGGAGTCCGTGTTCCTGGCGATCATCGGGGGAGCCGCGGGGGTGGCGCTCGCCTCTCTCATGTCGTTCGTCCGGATATCCACCGTCAATTTCGGCACGTTCTCCGAACTCGCATTCGGGTTCACGCTCTCCCCTTCGATCATCGTCAGCGCGATGATCTTTTCGATGCTGATGGGAATCGTGGGAGGCTTCCTTCCCGCGGTCCGCGCATCACGGCTGAACATAATCACAGCCCTCAGGTCAAGTTGAGACCCGCCGCATTCTGGCGGG
>PMJQ01000086.1 GCA_003157485.1 Ignavibacteriota bacterium | reverse complement strand
CCCTGGGGACACATCGTCGATGGTGGTTATTTTGATAATTCCGGCGCGGAGACGGTGCACGATATTCTCACGGCGCTGGCAGACAAACTAGCTGACACAACGCGATATAGGATTGCGGTCATAGTAATATCCAATGAACCAATTGATAGTAGTTCAAAGGTGACAGTCGACTCTAGTCCGGAAACTACCAACGGATTCTTGCAGGTTTTTGCACCGATCAGAGCATTCTTGACAACGAGGGTGGCGCATAGTCGTTATTCAATCGCAGCGCTTAGTGATTCTCTCATCAAGCGAGGAGGCAAGTTTGATCATTACAACTTGATCAAGAGGGGTGTCCCCATTCCCCTTGGCTGGCAACTTTCGGAGTCCTCTATAAGTGAAATGAACCGTCAGTTGATCCAACAACTGGGCGAAATGATGAGCAAACCGCCATTGACTGAGCAAAAAAAGGCTCCTTGACGGGACAATGTCATTTCCCTCTGCCAGCAGCCAGGCGAGCGCAAGCTGCGCGGGAGTGCAACCTTTCTCTCGTGCGATTTCTTCGATGGGCTGGAGAAGCGTGAGGTTCTTCTTCAGGTTTTCTTCACTAAAGCGGGGGTGGGTTCGGCGTACGTCATCGTGTGGAAGACTGTCCGTGCTCGTGAGGGCTCCCGTGAAGAATCCGGGAGAATCAAATGCCATTCCCGTTGAACGCAGGAGGTGACGTCCGGGTTTCCCCCGGGAAGAAACGACCGCTTCACAAAATAATCTTTTTGACCTGTAGCCTTCGAAGCTGTATCTTGTCCTCAAGCCAAACATCCCCAGGAGCAGATTCTCATGCCAAATCAGATCAACGTTCAAGTGCCCATTACTCAGCAGGCTTGATGGCCCGCTGAAGTGCCCTGATGCATCACCCTGATCACGACGAAAGCGAGAATCGATGAAACTCTATTACCTACTCGTTGTCTGTGGCGCACTGATCCTGTCGAATTTGGGATCCCCAGGATATGCCTCCGGTGGAAATGTCCTCGAACTTCATATTCGCAGCAGGGTCGATACAACCATAGTTGAGCGCGTTGTACATTGGGAGCCACGCCGGACGGCGATCATCATTTGTGACATGTGGGATCAGAACTGGTGTAAGGGCGCCACCGCTCGTGCGCTGGCAATGGTCCCGAGGATGAACAGGGTTCTTGACGCCGCCAGGAATGAGGGAGTGACGATCATACACGCCCCGAGCGAAACGATGGCATTTTATCGCGACGCCCCCGGTCGCAGGCTGGTCCAATCTGCGCCGCCGGTTCGGCCCCCGTTTCCCATCCCCGCCTGGATCAACCCCGACTCCACGCGGGAGCCTCCCTACCCGATAGATGACTCCGACGGGGGTTGCGACGATACCCCCCGTTGCACAATGGGCCGGCCCTGGACGCGTCAGGTTTCCACGCTGAATATCATGGACGGGGACGGCATCTCGGATGACGGGCAGGAGATCTACAGCTTCCTTCGACAGCGTGGCATCACCAATGTTGTCCTGATGGGCGTGCACCTCAATTTCTGCGTTCTCGGCCGTTCATTTGGCGTACGAGCGCAGAAACTTTTGGGCATGAATGTGGTTCTTGCGCGCGATCTGACGCAGGCACTGTACAACCACCGGATGCCCCCGCATGTCAGCCTCACGCAGGCAGACAGTCTCATGGTCGCGCATATTGAGCGTTACTGGGCTCCCTCTATCCCGAGTGATGATCTGCTCGAAACCCGGGAGGGAAACGAGATGAAGTGACCGGAGGCTTGTTCTCTTGTGAACACCGAGCCTCTGGTCTAATACCCGGGAACCTCTGCTATCTGAATGAAGCTACTACTATAGAGGCGTGGGGACTTACTGGGGGGGAATGGGTACAGTCCTTCCTTCCGCATCGCTCTTCTGTGCCGCTTCGATGATTCTGATGACATTCGCAGCTTCCTCGGGTTTGACCGCCATCTCGCCTCCGCGCGCGATGCAGTCATACAGATTGTCGTAGAAGGCCATATAGTTTCCGGGGAGTGTCTCGACCTTTCTCTTTTCCGACGTCCCTTCCGCAGTGAGCATCCCCCATGAGGCTTCCGTTTCCGCGCCCCAACCTGTTGACCCCAGTACGCCGCCCGCGGCAAGAGCCTGTTCCTGGGGGTCTATCCCGTGTTTCACGAACGACCCGAGCGTTCCGTGGAGAACGAACCGGGGGGAAGCCTCCCTGGCGAGGTAACTGGAGGAAAGCGCAACGCCCACGTTTGGATAATGAAGCCGGAGTTGATACCAGTCGGACACCGAGCCTCCTGTCCGCACGACACGGAGGTGTGCAGTCACGGCTTCGGGGAGGCCGAAGAGAAGAAGTGCCTGATCAATCAGGTGGGGACCGAGGTTCTGGAGTAGCCCTGCGCCGGAATCGATCCGTTCCTTCCACGTCCCCTCTTGTATGAAGTTGCGGTACCTGTCCCAGTGTGCTTCGTAGTCAACCAGCCGGCCGAGCACACCTTCACGTAAAACTTTCTGTATGGTGAGGAAATCTCCGTCCCACCTCCTGTTCTGGAACACTGTGAGCACTCTCCGGACACGCCCGGCCAAAGCGATCAATTCTTCCGCTTGTGCGGAAGTTTGCGTGAACGGCTTTTCGACAACGTCGTGTTTGCCGGCCTCGAGGCTCTTCTTTGCCAGATCGTAATGTGAACTGTCTGGCGTATTTACGAGGATGACCTGGACACTCGGGTCGCTCAGCAATTCCTCAAATGATCGGGACACGGGGATTCCGGAGAGAAACTTGATTGCCTCGTTCTTGGTTCGTTCCATGACTCTCCGTATCTGGAAATGGGGATTATTCTTCAAAAGGGGAGCGTGGAACACACGCCCCGACATCCCGAATGCCGCCAGCCCGACTCCAATTGTGTCATCTGTCATCATTGAGCCGCCTTCTGATACGAGATCTCATACAGGACCTCAAGTGGGCGTAGCTTGAATTCCCTGGTTCCCCTCATTTCCTTTCCGCGAGATTCAAAACAAGACGTCTTCCCTCTGGAACGATCCTGAGAATACCATCGCCAGCTGACCCGTCGAACCTCCCTTTGTCAGTTCCGACGAAGTAGTTCATCCCTTCAAAGCGGCAGTCGACCCTCGTTTTGCTGATATTCGTGTATGGCAGCGCTGCATTTTTCGCAGCGCGCAGCTCCACGAACCACCCGACCGAGTCCGGGCTTTGCATTTCCATCCTGACGGACTTCTCATTCATTTCAATCACCAACGTTCCCCGGATATTCTTAAGCGGCCATGACGCCCGCAACACGCCGGTTTCCGGTTCCGAGAATTCCGGATCTGCACCCTCCAGGAGGACTTCCTTCCCTCCAACAATTGCCTTTAACTCCAATCCAGCGGCTTCGGCCTTCGAGCTCCAGAGATGACCTTCGATGAACGGAAGCGCAAAGAATGCACAGTCATTCGACGTCGCCTTTCCGAGCGTGTAGAATGAAGAGAATCGCTCATCAAAAAGGTGAATGTCGCGGACGCGCAGCCGGCCGTGTTCCCACAGGAGGTTCACGCGGTAAAACCGGCTGTTAAACCAGGCCGTCTTTCTGTCGCTTCCGTCCATATCCTTCTTCACCGTGACAGATGTGGCCGGGGTAACCGCGTACCGCTGCCGGAACCATTTCCCCGACTCTCCGAGTGTCTCAACCCGTATCTTGTTCTCGTCTCTTAACATTGCGATCAACGGCATCTGGATATTGAACCCCTTGGCCATGGCAGCCCATGTAAAGGAATTCTCCTGTCCGGTCTGCACGTAGTTAAATCCAAGTGACACGGATTCCAGGAACTGCCGGAAATACCAGTGCACCCACGATGAATCCCCTCCGCCGAACTGGTAGACCGGCTCCAGCGTAACCACACTCTGCCCGTTGGGTGTGAGGGACTGATCATACTGCCGTATGGGATCACTCCCCAGCATCCGGAAGACCGGCACGGGAACCTGACTCTCCTCGTTCTGAGCCGGCATGTAGGAGTTCAGCCTGCTCGGATAATAGGCCCCGCTCCAGTATCCTCCCCAGAGCGTATATCCATCAGTCCCGTACTGGTCCTTGCAGTTGCAGGAGGCCGTGATATGGTATTTGTCATACAGATAATTCAGTGTGTGCGCGTCGATGAACCATGATCCCACGGACGCCGGGTAGTGTCCGAATATCTTCTTGAAGTCCTCCATATAGACATCAACAAGCTTCTCGCGCTCATCAGGCGTGTACCCTGTGGAAAAGCCCACGTTAGCGTACCAGTCCCATGGAAACCGGCCCCTCCATTTCATTCCTGCCCGTTCCACGAGAGGCTGAGGGATCTCCCACCAGGCACCGACCTCGAACGTGTCGGGCGGCACGGTTGCCAGGAGTTTCTGATATCGTGGATCCATCAGGGCATCATACTGCAGGAGAAACGTCCCCCTGAGCTTACACGCCCGCATGGTCTTGATCTGCTCGACGACGGTCTGGTAGAGCACCTCCTCGGTGATCTCGGCCGATCGTGGTTCCAGAAGTCGGATGAAATTGATGATGTTGACAATCCTGGGCTCTCCCGTTTCCGGGGCGGCATTCGGCTGCCTGGGCTTGTCCGCGCAAGCGTTGCTACCGGAGAATAGGACGCAGCAGATCACGACCGGGTGAATCCATGCGTTCAGAGCCATGGCTGGGGGAATCTCTGCTATGTGAGGTTGGATTGAGCGGAGGCAACATACAGGATCTTCAATCTGGTGTCAAGTGTCCATATTACTTGACTGGCGCGCACTCACGCGCCAAACAATTCATAAAATAATTTAGAAATTACTTGACAATAACAAAAATATTTATCAAACTCAGTCGTGATCTGCCGGAATCCCGCAGACACCGTTTGCGCGATGGAATGGAACGAGCGAAGCCGGATCCCCCTCCCCTTAACTAACGCAGTCGAAACAGGTCCCACAGATTCCGGGTGCAGCGATGAGCGGAAAACCCCGTTTCGATTCGTTCATCTTTCTAATCCTTCTATTGATGTACTCATCGGTTGTCACGGCCGCCGGCAAGCATGGTGTTCGCGTCGAACGTCCTGACTCTCTGCGTATTGACACGCTCGGGATGCGGGTGATGGTGCCGGCGTATTTCGACCCGCCGGGCTCCGACTGGAGTCGACTCGAAGCCCAGGCCGCCAAAATGCCTGGCAGGCTCTATGCGATCGCCAACCCGAACAGCGGACCCGGTTCCAGATATGACGCTTCCTATGCCTCCGCAATCGCCACCATGCACGCCGATAGCGGAAGGGTGATCGGGTATGTCTGGACCAATTATGGTGCGGTGCCGGCAGCCACCGTCAAGTCTCAAATCGATCAGTGGTATGCATTTTACCCGGCCCTCGACGGGATCTTCTTCGATGGCCAGTCCAACGTGCCCGGCCAGGAGCCCTATTATCTCTCGCTGTACAACTACGTCAAGGCGAAGGATTCCGCGTCACTGGTGGTGGGAAATCCGGGAACGAACACAATCGAAAGTTACCTGTTCTACAACGGACAGCGCGTAACGGACGTTATCTGCATTTTCGAAACAAATGTCGGTTTCGATACCTGGACCCCCCCGTTGTGGGCCCACAAATACAGCAGGGATAATTTCTATATCATCGCGTACAACACGCCCGCGGGCCAGCTCGTGAGCCGGGTGCAGCGGGCAGCTTCCTCGAATGTCGGCTGGACGTATGTGACGGACGCAACGCTCCCGAACCCCTATGACGTGCTCCCCGCGTATTTCGAAGACTACTGCAATTATGTTGTCACCGGAGTCCCTCCTCCCCCTCCGGGTGGGACCGGCGGAGTGATCACCATCGACGGGAAATTCGGCGATTGGAAGGGCCTCTCCCCGCTGAGCCCGGCCCCGAATTATCCCTCGACGGACCCTACGGCGCAAATTACGAACGTCTGGGCAACGAACGACTCTGCAAATCTCTACATGAGCTACCAGGTTGCGGGAAGTATTGATGCGTCAAAAAACTTCTACCACATATTCCTTGATGTCGACCGGGACACTGCGAACGCGAAGACGGGCTATGTGTACAACGACAGCGCTTCCATCGGGGCTGAATTCATGGTTGAGAATTCCTCGTTCTGGAAGTACAACGGATCCGGAGGGTCCAATTGGTCCTGGGTATCCGCCGCGGGGATGAAGAAAGCCGACAGCGCCGGGAGAACCGAGCTCGCCCTCCCCCTGAACGTTCTCTTCCCGGGCCAGAACCAGGGTACAATCCAGTTTCTCGTTGAAGTAAACTCGGCGGTGTCACCCTACGGAATGGTGAATGTGGCGCCGGGCAGTTACCAAACGCAGTGTTATGTGTACCGCACGGCACTTACGACGGGGATCACACCCGTTGCTCCCGCCGCCCCTTCGTCCTATGAGCTTTCACAGAACTATCCCAACCCGTTCAACCCGACCACGGCAATTCACTACGTGCTGGAGAGATCGGGGCCCGTCAGGCTGAGGGTGTTCGACGTACTGGGCCGCGAGGTCGCCACGCTTGTCGAAGGCTACCAGAGCGCGGGGACGCATGTCGTCACGTTCGATGGTACCTCTTGCGCGAGCGGAGTGTACCTCTATTCGCTCCAGGCCGGCGGCGAAGTACTCGTGCGGAAAATGGTGTATCTGAAGTAACACGGATCGTGTTGTCCCGTAAATCACCGGAGAATGACATCATGCTAAAGAGAGCGATCCTCCTTCTCGGCCTTGCGGCCCTTCTTCTCGTGTTTTGCGGCACCGCGGCCGCCGTCGCGGCCACCGGTTATATCAATGGCATCGTCGCCGATGCGAAGACTGGGGAGGGGCTTGCGGGCGCGAATGTGCTGGTTGTCGGCACCGGGAAAGGGGCCGTAACGGATCTGAACGGGCGGTTTCTCATTGTAAGCCTCCCTCCGGGCTCGTACACGATCCGGGCGACTTTTATCGGGTACAAGACCGAAGAAAAACATGCCGAGCTCCAGGGGGACGCCAACGTCGAGGTTAGTTTCAAACTGATAGCGGTCGCGATCGAAGGAAGTGAAGTCGTTGTCACCGCACAGGCCGCGGGCCAGAATGCCGCGATCAACCAGCAGCTCTCTGCAAACCAGATCGTCAATGTGGTTTCCGCCGCTAAAATCCAGGAGCTCCCCGATCAGAACGCCGCGGAATCGGTCGGCAGGCTTCCCGGCGTCTCCGTCCTGCGCAACGGCGGTGAAGGGACCGAGCTTGTTATCCGGGGACTCGCCCCGAAGTACAACCAGGTCTCTGTGGACGGCATTCAGATGTCGTCGTCAAACCCGAATGACCGGAGCGCGGACCTGAGCGGCATTGCCTCCGACATGCTCGGGAGCATAAAGGTCTTCAAGACCGTGACCCCGGATCTGGACGCCAATGTCCTCGGTGGGATCGTGGAATTCGGACTCCGGGAAGCGAGGCTGGGCGCCCCCGGAACGCCCGGTTTCAACCTTCTCGCGCAGGGGGGATACAAGAACCTGCCCGACGCATACAACAAGTATAACAACTACAAATACGTCGCCAGTGCTGAAGAGCGCTTCCTGGACGACGACTTCGGGGTGCTGGCGCAGATCGATATCGAACGGGAGAACCTCACCTCCAACGAGCTCGGCGCATCGTACACCCACCCCGGAAATACCATAACGAACTATACCCTGTTGACGTTGAATCTCTCTGACATTCCCCGCGATATCCAGCGGAGAAATGCCGCCCTGGTATTAGACTACAAGTTGCCGGAAGGAAGGATCAAGCTGACCAATTTCTTCGGCACTGGTCTCTCGAATGTCCAGCCGAGACAGGAAATTTTCGATATCACCGGTAACAACCATTTCTACTCGATTTCTGATCAGAATGGTGAAGCGCGGAGTGTCACGAACGGGATCGAATTCGAAAACGCTTTTCCCCTGGTCCAGGTAAACGCAAAACTCTCCAGCTCCTATTCTGACTCGCGGGATCCCGCTGATTGGACCATCGAATTCATGCAGCAATCTGCCGGGCTGGGACAGTTCACCAATCAACCCAATGTGAACCCGCGGAATGTTCCTCCTGCAGCAAACGACAATCTTTCAAGCACGATCCTTTACCTGCTCTCGGGGAGCAGCTATTTCTCCAAAACCCAGGCTTTTACCGGATCCGTCGACCTTAAATCGAACGTGACGTTCTCGGATGATGTGAATGCAGAGGTCAAGGCGGGGGGCGCGTACAGATACCATACGCGTCACTTCGTTCAGGACGTCTACGACGGGGGCGGGCTGCAGTTCGGCGGATCCGGCGTAGTGAACAACCTCATCATCAACTATTTCGGCCTCCCCCCCAGTGTGATCTACAAGATTCCGATATCCGCTTTCGCCGATCCAAACTACAGCTACGGGAAATTCCTTGGCGGCGACTACCAGATGACGGAGCCGCTGAACTACGGGATGATGGCGCAGATGGCCGATCTCATGAGGTCCAAGGTGCAGTACATCGCGGACAATTTCGGCATGCAGGCCTACGCCCGTGACAATTATCTCTCGACGACGAATAATTACTCCGGATCTGAAAATCAATCCGCCCTGTACCTGATGTCGATTCTCAACATTGGGTCGGAGATAACGCTCACGGGCGGGGTCCGGTACCAGGATCTCCGTACCCATTACACGGGTCCGCGGGGGATCGAATCCCGGAACTCCTTCAACGCGTACAACTTCTACGATACAACAGTCACGCAGGATCACGGGTATTTTCTTCCGGATGTCTCGCTGAAATACAAGCCGCTCCAATGGTTCGACGTCAGGCTCTCGTACACCAACACGCTGGCGTATCCCGATTACAACGCGATCGTTCCGCGCATCGATGTCGGGGCGGGAGCCATCGCGTGGAACAACTACGCGCTCAATCCCACGCGCTCTGCCAACTTCGACGCGTCCGTGTCCTTCTATGACAATGCCATCGGACTATTCACGATCGGAGGGTTCTGGAAGCAGATCCGCGACCTGATTTATCCATGGACATTCTCCGTCTCCGGCGCCAATGCGCTCCAGTATTTTCCTCCCAGTCTCCTGAACGGCTCGGTCCCGACGGCGACGTATCCGGTCAATAGCTATGTAAACGACGCAAATCTGATTAAAGACTACGGAGTGGAACTGGACTGGGAAACGCACTTTTGGTACCTGCCGGGGGTGTTCTCGGGATTGGTCCTCGGGGTCAACTATACGCACATCTTCTCGAAG
>PMJQ01000075.1:9622-11655 GCA_003157485.1 Ignavibacteriota bacterium | reverse complement strand
GCGTTGCGGGCGAGCAGGTCGAGGCGGCTTTCGCCGGGCTTCTGTGACGCGCCGGCGGTGATCACAACGACCTGAGAATCCGCGCAGTCGGCGTATGTGCCCGCGGTGATTTTCATCGGCCGCGTGAAGGAGAGCCCGTGGTTGAAGTCCATCATCTCCCCCGTCGCCTTCTCCACGTTCACGTCGATAAGGACAAGCTCCGTGGCGACGCCGCGGATCATCAACGCATACGCGAACGAGGACCCCACGAGCCCGGTGCCGACGAGCGAGACTTTACGAGAACCTTCGTTGCTCATTCTCTCCCCTTCATTAGTTCCCCTTTCTTCAGTTCCCCCTTCATCAGTTCCCCCTTCATCAGTTCCCCCTTCATCAGTTCCCCCCCTTCTTCAGTCTTCCCCTTTCCTCAGTTTCCCCCTGTCCAAGAAAGGGAACTCCCCCCGGATTTTCAAGTAGGCGGATTGCATTTCCGGGCCCATTATGGTACAATTTACAATCCGGCAATATCCCGAGGAAGTGATGACCCACAGGCTCCTTCACCGCTCAGTCGCAGCCGCCGTCTTCGCGATCTCCGCAATCCAGTTCTTCATCACCGCGCAGCCGACGGTCTCCTTCTGGGACCCCGGGGAACTCTCCGCCGCAGCCTATATGCTCCAGGTCCCCCATCCTCCCGGCGGCCCTCTGTTTTCGCTTGTCGGGAGGTTCTTTTATCTCCTCCCCATGCCGGGGGATACGGGGTTCCGGATGAACGCCGTTTCGGTCGTCTCAAGCGCATTCGCAGTCCTCTTCCTCTATCTCATCGCCGTCAGGCTCATACAGAGCGCGCGGCGGGATCAGACGGGAAGCCTCATCGAGGCGGCGGGGACGTTCGGCGCGGCCGCCATCGGTGCGCTTGCCCTTTCATTCTGCGACACGTTCTGGTTCAACGGCGTCGAATCGAACTACTTCGCCGCGGCGACGTTCCTCTTTTCGGCGATGCTCTGGCTCCTCCTCGTCTGGTACGAGAACTACGATAAGCCGGGGAGCGGGCGCTATCTCCTCCTCATCGCCTACCTCATCGGGCTCTCCGCCGGGGTTCACCTGATGAGCGTCCCCACGATATTCACNNTGATATTCCTGGGGCATGCGGGGCTTCTTCTTGCCATCACATTCATCTGGTGGAACGGGATGACATCCCGACAGATCCCCTCATCGGATGAGTTCTTCGCGTACGACAGGAACTTTGCGCTCACGATGGGAGCGGTCAGCGTGGCATTCATGGCGCTTTTTTACAAGAAAATATTCCGGAAAGACTCATTCTACATCCCGCTCCTGATTTCGGGGGCAGCCCTGTTCATCACCTATCCCGGGATCGTCAAGCTCCTCCCGAGCGTGATCCACGGGCTCTCGGGGAACGACAGCAGCCTCGGCGTTGCGCTTTTTGCCGTCGTGACAGGGCTCCTGGCCTGGGCGGCGTACGCATCGGGGAAACGAAAGATGACGGTGCTGCACATCTCCATACTCGCCGTTCTTTTCGTGATCATGGGCTTTTCGACGTACACGATCATCGTCACACGGGCGAACGTCCATCCCCCCATGAACGAAAACAACCCGAACAATTTTGCCGGGCTCCTCACGTACCTGAACAGGGAACAGTACGGCGAGTTCCCCATATTCAAGAGGCGCTGGACCCCCGAGGAGGACAGGCAGAAGACGTACACGGGGTATTCGAGCGACCTCGATTTCTTCCTCCGGTACCAGATGGGGCATATGTTCAACAGGTACATGCTTTTCAATTTCGCGGGGAGGACATCACGGGACCAGGACGCCCCGGCCGACTGGAGGCAGCTCTTCGGGATCCCCCTGTTCGTGGGCCTGTTCGGGCTTTACTGGCAGTTCCGGAAGGACTGGAGGATGGCAACGTCGCTCCTGCTGCTGTTTGTCATCATGGGATACCTGATTGCGTTCTACCAGAACCAGCAGGAGCCGCAGCCGCGCGAGCGGGATTACTTCTATGCAGGAGCATATTTCCTGTTCGCGGTCTGGATCGCACTGGG
>PMJQ01000075.1:7037-9524 GCA_003157485.1 Ignavibacteriota bacterium | reverse complement strand
GTCAACACCCCCTGGTACATACAGGAGATGAAGGACAAGCCGTATTATCCCGATGCGAAGTCCGTGCCGATCACGCTCTCGGACCGGCGCATCGCGGGGATGGAAGGACTGATCCAGTGGGATCCCCAGACTGTCACGATCCCCGTACCCCCGGAGGCTGTTTCGGGGGAGGTCCTGAACGACACGGCGATCTTCAACCGCGAGGCCCTCGGAAAGGCCGCGGGAGGAGATTCGACGGCGAAGAGGAGCGGATCGATTTCGTTCATGATGAAGAATACGCTGCAGTACGGGCGGACGAAGGCGATCCGCATTCAGGACTTCATGGTGAAGCACATCATCGAGTCCAACGGCTGGAAACGGCCGATCTATTTTGCGATCACGTGTTCGCAGGACAGCCGGATCGGCATCGACGACTACCTCCGCTTCTGCGGCCTCGCATGGAAGCTCGTCCCGTTCAAGGCGTCGCACGTTGACATGGGGATCGACCCGGTCGTTCTGCGGGCGAACCTGTACAACGAACCCAAGGGGTACTCACGCACGCCGCGGTACGGATACATATTCCGGTCCGCCGCCGATACGACGATCGTGCTCGATGAAAACGAGGTCCGGATGATGAGCGCATTCCGCACCGCATTCCGCGCACTTTCCGTGTATGACTCCGACGTCCTCAGAGACATGAAAATGAGCGGTGAAGCTCTCGAACGGATGGAGCAGGTGCTCCCCTGGAAGAGTGTCCCGATGTTGTTCGCCGAGGGGTATGATTTTGCGCTCATGTATTACAGTCTGAACCGCCAGGATCGGTTCCACGCGCTCGTGGAACGTCTCAAGCCGGTATTCGCTGCCGACACGGCACGCGGAGGGGTTGCCCAGAATCCGTACATCTACGGCCAGATGCTCGAGCTCTACGACATGAGCAAACAGTACCCGGAGGAGCTCGATCTCCTGGAGTACGTTTCGAAGTTCCGGCCTGACGATCCATCCATTCGGAGCAGGATCGACACCGTCAAGGCCGCCATGAAGAGAAACGAGGCGGTCCCGGCCAACTGATGGACTCATTCGAGAAATTCCACCCCGCGGGCTCTCCCCTGTACATGGCGATGCACGATCCCGTGCTTCACCAGTTCATTTCCTATCTCGCGGAGAAGAGACTCGAACAGGAATCGCATCCTGACCTTCATGTCAGGATCGAACTCTCACGCACGTTCATGAACCAGGTGCGGGATACGTTCAAGCAGAACATCATCGACGGCGAGCGGCACCTCCATATCATGTCGCATGTTCTCGGCAAGCGGCTTCTCGACGGCGGGTACGAGCTCCACAGCAACGTCATCGGGGTCCTTCCGGGGGGGGAGAAGCGCCCCTTCCTGATCCGGGAACGGATCACACGCGAGACGCTTTTCTCGCACACCGACCTGGATCTCGGGAACCAGATGCTCGGGAAGTTCCGCTATAGAACGGGTGAGGAATGGGCGCCGCTCGAACTCTCGGCAAACTTTGTGGAGTACATACCCCTCGGGCGGACGACGAGCGGGGTCAACAGGATCACGAGCCGGGTGAAGGCGGAGGAGGAGCTCTGGAATAAAGTCGCGGATGAGATATTCGGGGTCGACGGGCTTGTGGAACGGGACAAGCACCTCCGCCAGTACAGCAAGTACATCAAGGACATATTCGGGTTGAAGATCGTCTGCGAGGACGACGCCGCGTGCCTGAGGGTTCACCGTCTTCTCGAGGAGCTCCGGGCGGGGGAATGCGACATGTCGACCGCGGGGGTCGCGGCGACGGAGTCCGGCGTGGAGCCACGGACCGATCCCAATGCGCGGTTCCTGGATTTTGTCGAAACGAAGGATTATCTCACCTGCGAGCCGTCGCAGATGAAGAAGACGGGATGGAAAGCGCTGAAAAGCGTCGTGCGGTGGCAGAACCAGCTTTTGGAGATACAGGTCCAGCCACTGGCGAACTACTACCTCGAGCTGGACCACATGTCAGGCCCGTCACACCGGTCGTTCAAACTTCTCCGTGACACGGTCCGCGGGGAGATCGCCCGGGGTCTCCCCCTGTACGGCTTCTACCGTGAACTCCTCAGGATGCTCTTCCTCGACAGCGGCGTCTCGTTCGACAGCGAGAACGCCTCGGTCGTGATCACCGACTGACACGCCCTCCTTACTCGTACCTGAGCGCGTCGATGGGATTCAGCATCGCCGCCTTTCTCGCCGGGTAGAACCCGAAGAATATCCCGATCGCGATCGAGAAACCGAACGAAAGCAGAATCGAGAAGAACGTAATTATCGTCGGCCATTTCGCGAGGGTCGAGATTGCCTGGGATCCACCCACGCCGAGCAGGATCCCCGTGATCCCCCCGAGGAGGCTGAGAACAAGGGCTTCGATCAGAAACTGCGTCAGTATGTCCTTTGAGCGGGCGCCCACGGACATCCTGATCCCGATCTCCCTTGTCCGCTCAGTGACGGAAACGAGCATGATGTTCATGAT
>PMJQ01000075.1:0-6962 GCA_003157485.1 Ignavibacteriota bacterium | reverse complement strand
GGAAACCAGGTGAGCCTCCTTTTCACCGTCGTCCACGGCGCGAGGACCACGTCGTCCTGGTCCTGCCCCATGGCGTTCTGCCCTTTCTTGGTCAGGACGCCCAGGACCTTGCAGGGGACATTGCGGATCCGGACCGTCTGGCCGACAGGGCTCCCGTCGGGGAAAAGCGCGTCGGCGACGGTCTTGCCGAGAACGCAGACTTTGGCAGCGGCCTTGATGTCGGCATCGGTGTAAAAATCGCCGTACTCGATCCCCCACTTGCGGATTTCAAGATAATCCGAGCCTGTCCCCTGTATCCCCGTCGCCCAGTTCATGTTTCCGGCGATAATCTGGCCCCCCGCCTGAGTGCCCGGCGAAAGGAGCGCCACAGCAGGACATTCCCTCTGAATCGCGATGCAGTCGTCCTCGGTCAGAGTCGTATTTGTCCCCGCGCCCCCCTTCACACCTCCCGCGTTCTGGGATCCGGGGAAGACGATGAGCACGTTCGTCCCCAGCGACGAGATCTGCTGTTCGACGGAGTACTGCGCACCCTGCCCGATCGCAAGCATGGCGATGACCGCCGCCACGCCGATGATGATCCCGAGCATCGTCAGGAACGAGCGCATCTTGTTCCGCTGCAGGGCGCGGAACGCCGATATAAGGATGTTCAGAACTTTCATACCGGCTCCTCCAGATCCAGTGCGGGAAGATCACGTATCACGTCTGCTGCCAGTTTCGGAGAAGGATTCGGCTTGTCAGACTGTATCCGACCGTCGCGGAATATGATGTGCCTCTTCGCAAACTGCGCGATATCCGGCTCGTGCGTGACGAGAATGACCGTTATCCCCTTCTCGTTCAGATCCTGGAAAATCCCCATGACCTCGACGCTCGTGCGGCTGTCAAGATTCCCGGTCGGCTCATCCGCAAGGACGATGCTCGGGTCGTTGACAAGCGCCCTCGCAATCGCAACACGCTGCTGCTGACCTCCGGAGAGCTGATTGGGAAAATGATGGATCCGATCACCGAGACCCACCATGTTCAGCGCCTTGATTGCCCGCGCTTCGCGGTCTTTGAGCGACGCGGTGCCGTACAGGAGAGGAAGCTCGACGTTTTCGATCGCCGACGTCCTCGAGAGGAGATTGAATCCCTGGAAGACAAAACCGAGCTTGTTATTCCGGATCCGGGCGAGCTCATCACGTGTCAGGCCGCTGACGTCGATCCCGTCGAGTATGTACGTCCCCTTCGTCGGTTTGTCGAGGCATCCGAGGATGTTCATGAACGTCGACTTCCCGGACCCCGATGCGCCCATGATCGCGACAAATTCCCCCCTCCGGACACTCACAGAAATACCCCGCAGCGCGTGCACCTCGACCTCCCCCAGCATGTACGTTCTCGAGAGGTGATCGATCTGAATCAGGAGCCCGTCGCCCGATGCGCCAGGGGCCGGCTTCACTGGACCGGGGGCCGGCTTCACTGCGCCGGTCATCGGAACCCTCCGGGTGCCCTGCCGCCGCCGGCCGGGGCGCCGGAGAGCGGGCTCGCGGACGCCGTTTCAGACGTCGATGTTGCGCCGAGGACTATCTGGTCCCCCGGTTTCAGCGAGTCCGTCGTGATCTCGGTGAACCTGCCGTCGGTNNCCGGATGGGCGGGAGAGGTGTTTCACAATCGTGGGCTGGCTTGCCTTTTTGACGGGTTCTTTTGCAGGGCGCATCCTCTCAAACACTTTTCCCATCTCCGCCCTGAGGTCCTCGGGACTCATCTGTCCGCCGTTGGCGGCGAGTATGGAATCGCGGATCTGGCCGATGTTTTTCAGACCGCCGTGACCCTGTCCTCCGCCCCGTGCCATCCCGCTCCCCCTTCCGGAAGTATCACCCCCCGGGGGAATTGCGGCGGGACCGCCGGCATTCGATGCGGAACCACCCGCGTTTTCGTCCGCACCGGGGGTGCGATTCATAAACTGATCACGCATCGCCTTCACGGCCGTTGAATCTATGAGGTCGGCCGGGGGCTGGAACCTGAGCGCGAGGTTTGACACCTTCAGGACATCATGCGCATCGGCGGCGGCGATCTTGACGTTTGCCGTCATCCCGGGCATCAGCTTAAGTTTATCGTTGTTGACGTCGATGACGACGGTGTAGTTCACGACGTTCTGAATCGACACCGGGTTAAGCCTGATCTGGGAAACGATGCCGGTGAATTTATCGTCGGGATACGCGTCGACGGAGAACGTCGCCTGCTGATCGATGCTTATCATCCCGATATCCGATTCGTCGACGGTCGTGAGGACCTGCATCTTCGCAAGGTCGTTGGCGATCGTGTAGAGCGTCGGAGAGGAGAAACTGGCGGCAACGGTCTGGCCGACGTTCACGGCGCGGTTGATCACGACGCCGTTGATGGGAGCCGTTATCGTCGCGTAGGCGAGATTGATCTTCGCCCGGTCGAGCGCCGCCTGTGCCTGTTTCTGCGCCGCGGTGTTCGACTGGTACGCGGTCAACGCTGCGTCATAGTTCATCTGCGAATCGAGCTGCTTGGCAAGAAGCGCAGTTTCGCGGTCGAACGTCCTCTTGCTGTCGGCTGTCTGCGCCTTGGCGCGGTCGAGCGCCGCATCAGCATCCTTCACCGCTTGCCAGAGAAACGTTGTGTCGATCCTGGCGATCACCTGCCCCTCTTTGACGACGGAATTGAAGTCCGCGTAGAGATACGAGACAATCCCCGACACCTGCGTTCCGACGTCCACAGAGACGACGGCATTGATTGTTCCCGTTGCGGTGACCGTGACGTTGATGTCCCCCCGTGACACCTTGTCAAGCCGGAAGTCATACTTTTTGGCGCTGCCGCCCACAAAAACGACGTATCCGACAACCACGAGGATAACCAACACAGCGGAGGAAATTACAACAGTTCTTTTCATCATCCACTCCATAATATGTAAGCCAGTCGACCGGGAACAATCCTGCAGAGATGTTCAGGCAGAGTCCTTCTACCTGTATTAGACACCTTCCGCTTCCCCCCGGTTTAGACAGGGGGGAAACAAATCAGAGGATTTCCACGCTCCTTCTTCCAGTCGAAACAACCTTAAATATACGAAAAAGAATCGGTAATGTTGCGAATCCGGTGATCTTTCGGTAGGATAAGAGAATTTCGCTCGCACCGCGCCAATGGCTCAGATCAGGCGGGGAACATTCGCCGCCCTTCGTCACCCCAACTACCGTCTCTGGTTCTGCGGACAGATGATATCCCTGTTCGGGACCTGGATGCAGACAACGGCGCAGGGATTCCTCATATTCGAGCTCACCCATTCCCCGGCGTACCTGGGTTTCGTGGGATTCGCCTCCGGGGTCCCGACGTGGCTCCTTACGCTCTACGGCGGGGTTGTCGCCGATCGCGTCCCGAAGAGGAAGCTCATCGTCGTTACGCAATCCGCCATGATGGTGCTTGCGTTCATACTTGCGTTCCTGACGTTTCTCCACCTTGTCCAGCCGTGGCACGTGTTGATTCTCGCCTCCCTCCTCGGCATCGCAAACTCGTTCGATGCCCCTGCGCGGCAATCTTTCGTCAGCGAGATGGTGGCTCCCGAAGATCTGACAAACGCGATCGCAATGAACTCGATGATGTTTCAGTCGGCCACTGTCGTGGGACCGGCGATTGCGGGGGTCACATACGCATTGTTCGGGCCCGGCTGGTGCTTCACGGTGAACGGCATCTCGTTTATCGCCGTCATTGCGGCACTCCTCGCGATGAAATTCCCTCCGCGTGAAGTCCGTCCAGTGTCCAGGCCCGCGCTCGAGGAGCTCAGGGAGGGGATACAGTATATGCGGTCGCACTCCACAATCCGGGTGCTTATCAGCATGATCGCCGTCTCGAGCATGTTCGGGCTCTCGTTCAGCACGCTGATCCCCGCGTGGTCCGTGAACGTCCTCGGCGGGGGTGCCTCGATCAGCGGGCTTCTCTTTTCCGCGCGCGGCTGCGGAGCTCTCATCGGGGCACTCGCGATTGCCTCGCTGGGAGGGAGGATCATGCGCGGCCGCATGCTCATGATCGGTTCGTTCACCTATCCGGTCCTCCTGTTCGCCCTCGCGTTCTCGAGACAGGTCCCGCTTTCTCTCTTAATACTCGCCGGAGCCGGCATGGGGACCATACTCGTCAACAACCTCTCAAACGCGATCGTCCAGACTTCCACTCCTGAACGACTCCGGGGACGCGTGATGGGAGCCTACACCTGGATATTCTTCGGGTTCATGCCACTGGGGGCCCTCTGGTCGGGGACGATCGCGGCGCGGCTGGGAGAACCCGCGGCGGTGATGATCAACGCTGCAATCGCATTCAGCTTTGCGATCGCGGTTCGGGTGTTCTATCCCCGGCTTCGTGAGGAATAGCGCCAGGCGGATCGCACATGGGTGAACGTGACGCCGGACACGAGCGCGCTGTTGTTATTCCTCACCGAGGGCGGTATCTTCCCTGTAACGTTAAATTTCTTCCGATGCGGCCTTTTGTCTCACGATCTGAATGAGCCGACATGAATGATCCTGAAGAGCAATTCGTCTGCCCACAGTGTGGAACCACCGTATATGAAGCGGACAAGGTCTGCCCAAAATGCGGCACGTTGCTGGATTGGAGCGTGGATCTCAATGACGCAGCCGTCATAGCGAAGCCCGGAATGAACGAACCCTATGTCGCTCCCATGAGCCTCGGTGACATATTTGACCGGACGTTCAGGCTCTTTGGAAGAGTATTCTCTCGATCAATTATCATTGTCCTGATTCTCTATATTCCGATCTCCATTCTCCTTGTAAAAGGCGCACAGGAGTTTTATGCCACGATCGGCGAGATTACGGCCCGGGGGCAGGGAGCGGCCCCCGGATCGGACGAGGTTCTGACGATGCTGGGCTGGATGGGCCTGTTCGGCATTTCAGTGCTTCTTGCGTTTCTTGCGAGCCTGTGCGGAGAGCTCGCTGTGACGAATCTCGTACGGAGCGAATTCACCGGGTCGTNNCGGCGTGGCGGTACTTTCCGTGGCACTCGCCGCGACAGGCAGCGGAGGGGCTTTCGCCATCGTTCTCATGTTCCTCGCCGCCATGTGCCTCGGGGCGTTCCTCTTTATTCGCTGGGCTCTCGCATTTACCGTCATCGCATGCGAAGATCACGGCGTCCTGGAGTCATTCAAGCGCAGCTGGGGCCTGGTTTCGAACAGATGGTGGAGAGTATTCGGCATTCTGCTCCTGATGGGGTTGCTTGTCAACTTCGCCATATTCCTGCTGACGGCCCCCTTTACGTTTATCGCAATGTGGGGATTCTACCGCGAGTACTTCAGCGCGCTCAGCTCGGCCGGAACCGGTCAGCCTGACCCGACATTGATGGGAAAAGCCATGGCTTCAATGGGGCCGGCGGTCGGCCTGTCAATGGCGCTGAACATGATGCTCTCCACGCTGACGAAGCCGGTATACATGACCGTTCTGTATTTTGATCTTTGCGCCCGTAAGAAGGAAGCCGACGCGGCATACCGGAGCCTCCCTTCCGAACATCAGGGTGATCAGCCCTTCCGCTCCCTCCCCGAGGGGAGGGAGTAACATGGAGGATGAAGATCCTGCGTCCGGGGGGAGCCCGGCCGCATCCCCGCCCGGCACGCCGGAGGGGACATGGGAGAGGGGCGGGCGGAGTCTGAACTCAGCAGCCCTTGCCGGGCTTCTCGGGGTCGGCGTGATTTATTTCTACGGCCAGTCATTTGTTGTCACAATCGCCGTCCTTGCTACAACGGGACGAGAGGCATTCGCCGGCCAGACTGAAGGGCTTTTCAAGCACCTCATTACAATAGCTGAACTGACGAAGACCCCCATCCGTGTATGCCTCATCGTCACGCAATTCGCGTTCATGCTCCTGCCAACGCTGTGGCTTATTCGTCGATGGCACACCGCTGATGTACGGAGCTACATCAGACTGAGACGCTGCTCCCCGTCCCAGCTCGCACTTGCAGTCTGCGCAATTGCCTTTCTCTTCCCGGTCAACATCGTCGTTTCGGAGTTCTTCGAGAGCAGGCTGAACATTCCGGAGAAGCTGCTCAGGATCAACGAAACCCTTTTTACCGCCTCCGGTGCAGGTGAACTCGCTTTTGTCATTCTTGCAATCGCCGTCACCCCGGCAATTTGCGAAGAGATTCTGTTCCGGGGCTACGTCCAGCGGACGCTTGAACGGACGATCGGCTGGAAGAGCGTGGTTGTCGTCGGCATACTGTTCGGGCTGTACCATATGCAACCGCTCGGTCTCCTGACTCTCTCCGGCCTCGGGCTTGTGTTCGGCTATTTTTATTATGCAAGCAACAGCCTCCTCCCCGGCATGGCGGCACATTTCACGAATAATCTTCTCGTCGTCGTCTGGTTGTATATCGTGAAAACAGACGCGTTGGGTTCCTTCCATCTCACCACCGGCGCGTTTACACTGCTGGCATCGATCGCCCTCCCATCCGCCGCGCTCTCACTCTATCTCTTCCATCGGGTAAGCACCAAGCCACAAACTCCTGCCGGTTAGGTTATCAGACACTCGTTGCTCGGAACGATTGACAGATATTTGAGCAACCTGACGTCAGGACGCCCCGACGTGATCCAGTTCCTTGACACTCCCTGAATAGAGAGATACCTTTCGTTCGTGTGTGCTGGATCGTCGACAAACAAGGAGACGGCAATGAAGACGTTCGGGCTCATGTTGATCATCATACTTTCCGCAGCGAACCTCCCGGGCCAACCCAGGGAGGGGAAGAGCAAGGAACTCAGCCTTTCAGGAAGCTACCAGACCTACAGCAGCGGAAGCGGCTCCGTGAGCTCGGGCTCGCTGCTCGTCAGTTCCCGACTGGGCTTCTTCGTCTTCGAAGGTCTTGAAATTGAGCCGGAAGTCCTTGTCATGATACCGTCCGGCCCGGATCTTGTGTACATGGTTAACGGAAACGTAAGCTACAATTTTATGTCCGCCGGCAAGGCGATCCCCTTTCTCCT
>PMJQ01000070.1 GCA_003157485.1 Ignavibacteriota bacterium | reverse complement strand
AAGAAGGGGGCCGTTGACGACCTGACTGTCGTTGCGGTCAGGGTGGGATAGCAACGCTCCCCCCCCCGTCGGGGGGAGGGGAGCGGCAGAATCAATGGTCCTTTCAGTCCCCGAGGCAGGTACCCACCGCCTTCGCGGCGAATATGAGCTGGGAGTCAGGCGCGACGAGCCGCTGCTGGCCGATGGCGTCGGCCAGCGGGACGGTGATGACGTTGTCCTGGCGAAGACTTGTCATGACGTCGAAATGTCCGTTCGACATCGCCTGGAGCGCGACGGTCCCGAACCGGGTTGCAAGTATGCGGTCGAACGGCGTGGGGCTCCCTCCGCGCTGAACGTGCCCGAGCACCGTGACGCGCGTCTCCAGACCGGTTTCGTCTTCGATCCGCTTGGCCACGAGCTCGCCGATCCCTCCGAGGCGGACGGGGTCGGTCCGTTTCTTGTCCATTTCCTTTACGGAGACGCCGCCGCCGCTCGGCTTGGCCCCCTCCGCAACGCAGACGATGCTGAACTTGGCTCCCTTGCTCCTCTTGAGGACCGCTTCGAACACGGCGTCCCAGGAGAAGGGGATCTCGGGGATGAGTATGATATCCGCGCCTCCCGCGAGTCCCGCACCAAGCGCGATCCATCCGGCGTAGCGCCCCATCGTCTCCATGACCATCACCCTGTGGTGAGCCGACGCGGTCGTCTGAAGCCGGTCGATCGCCTCCGTCGCGACGGCACGGGCGGAGTCGTGCCCGAACGTAACTTCCGTCGCCGCCAGGTCGTTGTCAATCGTCTTGGGGACGCCCATGACGTTGAGCCCCATCTCGGCGAGCTTGTGTGCTATAATCTGGGTGCCGTCGCCGCCGATCGTCACCAGAGCGTCGAGCTTCAGGTTCCTGTAATGATCCACGACCTGCTGCGACGCGTCGACGATGCGGATGTTGTTCCGCTCCCCCATCGGAAAATGGAAAGGGTCCCCTTTGTTCGAGGTGCCGAGAATCGTCCCCCCCTGGTTGATGATGCCGAGAACGTCCTGGGGGGTGAGTTCCCTGTGACGCCCCTCGACAAGTCCCTCGTAGCCGTCGATGATGCCGATGACCGTGGCATTGTAGTAGCTCATCGCCGGCTTGGCAATGCTGCGGATGACAGCATTCAGACCGGGGCAGTCGCCGCCTCCGGTCAGGATCCCTATTCTCTTCAATTTCATGGCAGGCTCAGTACTCTCCTAATGGATCATGTGGGTATTGGCACAAAGTCCTTGTAATATACGAAACCGGGGTGACTTATGACAGAGGACTATTCGTATGAGGCGTCAGTAAAATCCCGCGCCTCCGATGAGCCGATCAACACATACGTACTCCGTCCCGCCGCCGGTTTTCTGGTCAGGGCGCTGTACAGAACACCTGTAACCCCAAACCAGGTCACGCTTGCGGCCACGGCAGCAGGATTCGCCGCCGCGCTGCTCTATCTGCAGGGGACGCCGCTCCTGACCGCCGCGGCGGGGCTCTTACTGACGCTCAAGGACACACTGGATTCGGCGGACGGCCAGCTCGCCCGGGCGAAGGGGATGTTCAGCCGGGCTGGGAGGTTCCTCGATTCGATCGGAGACTTCGCAGTGAACCTCGCGGTGTTCACCACGATCGGCGCCGCCATGATGCGAAGCGGAAGCGGCCCCGCCGCGCCCGTTCTCTGCCTCCTCGGGTTCATCGGGATCTCACTTCGCGTCTCATACCATGTCTTCTACCAGACGTCGTTCCTCCACCTTGAAAACGCATACACGGGGAACCGGACGTCCGAGGAGATCCGCCAGGAGGACGCCTCCGAGGACCGTCTGACCGGAACGCTTCACAGGGCGTTCCTTTTTCTCTACGGCTGGCAGGACGCCCTTATTGCGCGGATTGACGCCGCGTGCAGGGGGAGCGCGGCGCACGGGGAAGAAGCGGAGAGAACGTGGTACGGGGATATCACAGGCGTGCGGCTTTCGGGATTCCTCGGGCTCGGCACGGAGCTCTTTGTGCTCACGGCCTTTTCACTTTTCAACAGGCTGGACCTCTACCTCCTGTTCAATGCACTGGGGATGAATCTTGTCCTTCTCGTGTGCATCGCGTACAGGAGAGCGGTGCTGCGGGGGAAATCCGGGGGTGTCAGCCCCAGCGGCCGTCGTTCTTGAGTTCAACCTTCAACGATTCCTGAATTGTCCTGCCTTCGTCTTTGCTTATCGAGAAGAGCTTCCGAAGCTGTTCCACGGTGCTGACGTCATCGGCACTCATCGCTCCCGACCTCAACGCCGCGCGGAGGGCTTCCGTGTAGGTTTCGACCCGGATGTCGTGTTCGATCTTTTTGTGTTCGTTCTCCGGGATTCCCAGGGACAGACGGACCACGTCAAGCATCGAGCGGTCCTCCGTGACGGGTTCACCGCCGGCCCAGGCCTGCCGCAGCATCGCCCTGTAGGTGTTCACGGATTCGGCCCGGAGGACTTCGCGCCCTTCGTCCGCCGACTTCTGCCGCTCCTCCTCTTCCCTGTGCCACGCGTCGCTCTGCTGCGACCGCTGCTCGGAGACCGTCCGGGCTTCTTCCGCTTTCCGCTGGATCGTGAGAACGCTCTGCTCGTACTCCCGCGCCTCGGCGTTCCCCGGGTCCATCGCGTACACGGTCTCGATCTCCGTCAGCGCCTTGTCGTATATCCCGTCGCGGATGTACTCCCGCGTTTTCTGGAGGCAGCCGGCGATTTTCGCCTCGCGGACCGCGCGCTGCTGCTGGAGATCCTCCTCCAGGCGGGCCTGTTCGGCAAGCTTCCTCTGGAGCTCTTCGACCTTCCGCCGCTGCTCTTCCTGGAGCGCGCGCGCTTCCTCTTCCCTGCGCGTGAACTCGTCGCGTGACGCGTAGACGGTCTGTTCGAACTCCCGCGCCTCGATGTTCGATGGATCGAGCCGGAACACTTTCGTCACTTCCTTCAGCGCTTCCTCGAACTGTGCGAGGCCGACAAATTCCTTCCCACGCTCGAGATAGGCGCGGATCTTCTTCGCCTGCGCAAGCCGCCGTCCCTCTTCGATAGCCTGACGGACGGCCTCCTCGTACTGCCTCGTCTCCTCTTCCTGCCTCCGGCGCTCCGCTTCCTCTTCCTGGCGGCGGGCGCGCTCCTCTTCCTGCGCCTTGAGGCCTTCCTCTTCAACCCGGCGGCGCTCTTCTTCCTCCCTGCGGCGCTGGTCCTCTTCGACCTTCCGGCGGGCCTCCTCCTCAATCTTCTTCCGTTCCTCCTCGTACTGCCTGCGCTGTTCCTCCGCAAGCCGCTCGCGCTCTTCGGCGAGCCGCTTCTGGTATTCTTCCTCGACTTTCTTCTTCGCCTGTTCCTCGACGATCCGGCGCGCTTCCGCTTCCTGCTCGAGCTGCTGCCTGCGCGCCTCTTCCATCCGCGCCCGCTCTTCCTCCATCTGGCGGCGGAGCTGTTCTTCGATCTTCTTCTTCTCCTCTGCGAGCCGGCGCCGTTCTTCCTCCATGCGCCGCTCGGTCTCGAGCGCGACCTGCTTCAGGCGTTCCTCTTCCGCCTTCCGGCGCTTCTCCGCAGCCTGCTCTTCCTTCCTGTGGAGCTCCTCCATCCTCTTCCGCTCTTCCGCGACACGGGCGGCCATCTCTTCTTCGATTTTCTTCCTCTCCGCTTCGAGCCGGGCCCGCGTCTCCTCCTCGATCGCCTTGAGCTTCTGCTCCTCCACCAGGCGCTTCGCCTCCGCGGCCTCCCGTTCCTGGCGCTGCATCTCTTCGAGCTTCGCACGCTCCACGCGGAGGCGGCCGAGCATTTCCTCCTCGATGCGTTTCCTTTCGGCTTCCAGCTTTATTGCCGACTCCTGTTCAAGGCGACGGCGTTCTTCTTCCAGACTCTTCCGCGCCTCTTCCTGGATGCGTTTCCTGTCCACCTCCTCGACCCGCTTCCGCTCCTCTTCCTCCCGTTTCTTCCGGGCGTCTTCCTCGCGCCGCCTGGCCTGATCGGCCTCCTGGCGGGCACGGTTCTCCTCCTCCATCCGCTTCCGTTCCTCTTCAAGCTTGCGGTGGGCTTCCTCGATCCGCCGGGTCGCTTCCTCCTCCGCCTTGCGGTGGACTTCCTCGTCCTGTTTTTTCCGCAGCTCCTCTTCCGCTTTCCGCTTTGCCTCGGCGATCGCGTAGCGGCGTGCTTCTTCATCGAGCTGCCGCCTCTGGAGCTCGGCGGGATCAACCCGCTGCGCAGCCGGAGCTCTCGGCGGAACTGTGTCGCGTCTTACGGGAGGGGGCGGCGTGATGGTTGGCTCGCTCTTCCGCGGCGCCTGGGACGGAGGAGGAGGAACGGATGACCCGGGACGCTGCGGAGATACGGGAGGCACAGGTCGGGGAGCAGGAGCCGCGGCGGACGGACGCGGCGGGATTGCAGGCGGGGCCGGCCTTGGCGGCGCGGTCGTCGACTCGGGGGGCGCAGCCGCCTGAGCCGGGGGGTTTTCTCCTCCGGCGGCGCTGGTCTCCCGTTTGCTGTCCCGCTGTTCGATCGCAAATTTGATCCGCTCCATATATGCCACTGCATACGGATTGTGCGGATCGGTCTGCATCGCAAGCTGGACAAGACGCACCGCTCCCTCGTAGTCCGACCCCTTGAATAGCTTATCGGCCATTTTCAGGAAGTCGCCCGCCTTTTTGCGTTGTTCCTGTCGTGTTGCGTCGTCGAGGTCAGGCACGTTGGTCACGCGTAAGAACTGTACACGCCTATTGCTCCAGCGGAGCTAATATATCCATTGACCCCCTGATTGTCAACGCGGGGGAAGGGGGTGCTGACGACGGTCACATTCACAGATTGTCAGGAAAAAGGGGGCGAAGAGAGGTCCGCAGAGGAAACGCCTGACGAATCGACAGCCGGGGAGAACGGGAGAGGAATAAGAGCCGGAGAGAACTATTGCTGCTTCAGTGCCGCAAGGAACTCGGGGTCCGACTGGACGTTGAAATAGTCCATATCCAGCACGGCGCCGAGATTGAACTTTTTGGAAAGCGCTTTCCCGAGGAATTCCAGTGCCTGCTTCCTGTCTTTCTGAAGAACGTACATTCGCGACGTCAGGTACAGCACATCGTCATCTCCCGGAGCCGCAATCTGCGCCCGCCCGGAAGCGGCAATCGCGTCTTTGAACGTGCCGAGGCGTGTATACACAAGCGCCAGGTATGCCTGTGCCAGGGCGTCGTCCGGCTGCGCGGCGATGCGCGCCGTCAGTATGTCCCGGGCCCTGACAAACGAGGTCTGCCATTCGGCGATCGGCCGTCCGGCCGATTGCTGCACCCGCCCGAGCTTGTAGTAATCGACGTAGCTGTCTCTCATGCGCGCCGTCCGGTCGAGCAGCAGGTCCATGACCCTGTCGGTCTGCTGGAGGTGGAGAAGCACTTCCACGTAGAGTCCGCTTCCGTAGTCGCTCCTGTCGCGGGCAAGCCTGAGTCCCTGATCATAGGCTTTCAACGCCGCCCGGTAGTCGTCCCTGTTATCGAGCTCATGTATCGCCTTGAACTGTTCCACCTGGCCGAGCAGCGTGTGTGCCGTGATGTTTCCCTGGTCGTCCGACACGCTGCGCTGCGCTGCCTTCACGGCGTCATCAATCCTTCCCTTTGCGGCATAGGCGACCGCGAGCCGGCGCTGCGACTCGGCGTCGCTCGGAGCGATCGCCACCGCCTGTTCGAAACGCGTAATCGCTTTGTCGTACGATCCACGAAATTCCTCGGCCAGACCCCAGGCCCGGAAAGTTTCGGAATTCCTCAGCCCGGCATTCAGCGCCCGCTGCACTTCGGTCACCGCCTGCGCGACGTGCGACTGCTGCATCTCGACGGAAGTTTCGTACGCAAGCATGTGCGCCCAGGCCGCGGCCGAGTGCACCTCCGCGAAATCCGGATCAAGCTTTCCCGCCTGATCGAAGAGCCCGACCGCATCTTCCGGCGCGAAGTTGTCCCCGTAGCTCAGGAGGGACCTCCCCTTCAGGTAGAGATCATACGCCGCTTCATTGTTCGTGGAGGTGCCCGAGAGAGCCCCCCCGTCGGCCGTCACGGCTTTGACTCCCATCCCCTTCGCGATCCCGCGTATGATCTCGGGACGCAGGGAAGGAAGCTCCCTGGCGGACACATGATACTGCTGGGACCAGAGACTCCCGTTCGAGAGCGTGTCCGCGAGCGTGAAGTGAAGCGTGTAACTTCCTTCCGCGCGCGCCATCGACCAGGAAAGGACATAGTTCGCGCCGAGCGCCCGGGCGATCCGACCTGGGGGAGCCACGGAGGCGCCGAACGCGTTCGACGTTGCGGGGTTGATCACACGCACGTCGGCGAGCCTTGCCGCCTCGGCGATGATATCCCCTTCAAAGCCCTCCGCCGCGTACACGATCGTGGTATCCCCTCCGGTCGCCGGGGGGAGCACAAGGAGGGAATAGCGGGCCGGGGAGACGCTGTTGCGTATTGCCTCCACCACAAACCATGCCGCGGTGCCAAGGACAAGGACCGCGGTTATCGTGAGAACGGGTTTGAGAGGGATGTGAACCTGCGAGAGGCGGTTGACGACCCTTTGACCCAATGGGAGAGGCGGGGGCCCCACAGGTCCCTTTTCCTCGGGGACAAGATCATAATCCGATTCGAGTTTCTGGCTGAGCGACGAGCCCCAGAAATCGGTGGGGCGGCCCGAGGAGGGGGGCGCCTCTTCTTTCGGACGGGGCACCGGTCCTCCCGCCTCATGCTCTTTTGCACGCCGCTCCTCCTCCTCCATCTTGATCTGCTCTTCAAGATCGCGCGCCTTCAGGATCTGGGCGCGGAGGCTTGCCCCCTCTTCATGGGAGGGATCGAGGCTCAGCACCTCGCTTATGTAGACGAGGGCCTTGTCGTACTTCTCCTGCTGGTAGTAGTTGTTCGCCGCCTCAAGCATGTCCACCATCTTCCTGCGGCGCTTCTCCCGCTCCGCCCTTTCGTCTGCGGGCGACAGTGGAGGAGGAGCCTGCGGCGCCGGCTGAGGCGCACGCGTCGACTGTGGTGTCCTGGCGGACGGTGGAGCGCCAACCGGCGGTGGTGCCGGCGGTGGCGCCGCCGGCGCCACAGGCGACACAGGAGCGGGCGGGGGCTGTGGAACGCGTCGCGGAGGGATCGCGGCCGGAGAAACCGGCCTCGTCTGCTCCCGGGCTTTCGCCCTCTCCTCCTGCAGCGCCCGGAGCTTGACCCGGAACTCGGCCAGCGCGGGATCGTCCGGGATGATCTTGTTCAACTCCGAAAACAGCTCCGCGGCCTTCTCAGATTTTCCCCGTTCAAGGGCGCTCTGAAGCCGTTCGCGGAGGACGAGGATCTTCTGCTCGGTGGCGGCTTTGTTTCCCGCGGCGGGGGATTCCGAAGCGGGGACCGGAAACGGTGCGGGAGCTTTGGTCTTCAGGCGGTCGGCGTCGGTGCGCCCGGTGCGGCTCCGGTCTTCCTCTTCGATGCGGTTCATCTCCGCCTCTTCGGCCCGCCTGCGAATCTCTTCGAGGAGCTGCTTGCGGGCGGAGTCGCTTGGATTATGTTGATCGTCCGACGGCATAACTCATGAGTAATGGAGTGCCGGAGAGGAACGGCGCACATCAACCGTAGAATGGTCCGCAATATATCCAAAACGGTTCCGAATGTCAATAAACCGGCCTTGACTTCCATCACACTCCTTTCTACCTTTGCTGTGTCCTTTTCACACAACTTCCCGGAGCATACATGGGTCCACTGCTTATTCTCTTCATCCTTGTCATTGTCGTTGTCGCGTGGGCGATCATAAAGTACAACGGGCTCGTCACGCTGCGCAACCAGGTCTCAAACGGCTGGAAGCAGATTGACGTCCAGCTCAAACGCCGCCACGACCTGATCCCGAATCTCGTGAATACGATCAAAGGCGCGATGCAGTTCGAACAGGAGACACTGCAGAAGGTGATCGCCGCACGCGGCGCTGCAGTCAACGCAACCGGCGTCGCAGACGCCGCTGTAAAGGAAGGCGCTCTCTCCGGAGCGCTCGGCCGGCTCTTCGCACTCGCCGAGAGCTACCCCGATCTCAAGTCAAATGAAAACGTGAAACAGCTCCAGGAAGAACTCTCGAGCACGGAAAACAAGATCGGCTTTGCGCGGCAGTTCTACAACGACATCGCCACAAAGTACAACATCGCACAGCAGGTCTTTCCGGGAAACCTCGTGGCGGGCATATTCGGATTCAAACCGGCGGAACTGTTCGAGATCAAGGAGGCAGGCGACCGGGACGTTCCACAGGTCGACCTCTCCCTGAAAAAATAGCCAGGCGTTCCCATGTCGGAGTCATCCGCCAACATACTCGAACAGCAGGCGACGAACCGGCGGAACACCATTTTCGTCATGGTGTTTTTCATCCTGTTTGTAGGATTCCTGGGGTTCGGATTCGACGTATTCCTCCTGGGTTATTCCCCGGGGGGCGGACGCAGCCTGTTCGGTTTTCCCGTCGCGACCTGTGCTGCGCTCCTCCTCGGGGGATTCAGCGCATGGAGGGGACTCGAGGGGGGGGCGAGCGCCGTCCTCAACTCTTCGGGAGCAGTTCCCGCGTCCGCCGACGATCCCCGGTACAAACAGCTTCAAAACGTCGTGGAGGAGATGGCGATCGCGGCAGGACTCCCGAAGCCGCAGGTCTACGTGATCCCGGACCCCGACCCGAACGCGTTCGCCACGGGGAAGGATCCCGAACACGCCTGCATCGCCGTGACCCAGGGGCTTCTCGATTCGCTCAACAGGGAGGAGCTGCAGGGGGTTGTCGCACACGAGATGGGGCACGTGCGGAATTACGACATCCGGGTGCTGACCGTGATCGCGGCTCTCATCGGCGCGGTCATGCTCCTTGTGGAGTTCGGCTCCCGGACGATGGCGTGGGGGGGCGGGGGACGACGGAGGTCATCGGACAGGAGCGGGGGGGGCGGAGGGATCATCCTTCTCGTATTCTGGGTAATCGGGATCATACTCGCCCCGTTCATCGCGCAGCTTCTGGCGATGGCGGTCTCGCGCCAGAGAGAATATCTTGCGGACGCCTCGGGGGCCGAACTGACAAGGAATCCCGGCGCGCTTGCCTCGGCCCTCCAGAAGATCGACGCGGCGGTCGAGCCCACCCGCTCGATCAAGAAGGGAACAGCGCATCTCTGCATCGCCAATCCGCTCGGCAGCAGCCTCGACGACAAGGAGGGCTTCTTTGCAAACCTCTTCTCGACACACCCGCCGATGCAGAAGAGGATCATGATACTGAAGGGAATGGCATACCAGCACGCGTAACGTTTACGGCTGTGCGCTCTTCGCGAGTATTGTCAGTATGTCCCCCTCGAGCGTCGTCATCGGGAATTCGGTGATCCGTCCTATCTCCTTCCCCCCTTTCTGAAAGACAAACGTCGGGATTCTCTCGATCCCGAATCTGTCCGTCAGCCCGTCAGCGCTCTTCTTCGTCCTGTCAAGGGCATAGAGCCTTATGCTCGAGGCCGGGAACCCCGATTCGTCGGCAATCCTGAGGAACCGCGGGACCTCGCGCCTGCTGTCGGGGCACCACCCCCCGAAGAAAATCGTCACGTCGACCCCTTCCCTGACGCTCCTTATCATGGGAACGAATTCCTGCGCGATCTTCGCAGTGTCGTATCCCGCTCTGAACGGCGCATAGGGAGGCGTGTTGAGCGTGTCGCGGGAGACCCATCCCCTGTCCAGGCCGTCCCGCGCGGGGAGAGCGGACCCGGCGCACCCGGAGAGCAGCGCAGCGGCGAGGAAGAAGAGGAGAACTGCGGCCGTTTTCTTTTCCACTGTGATTCTCATATATTACCCCCGTCAATGAAGTTCCTCTTCACGCACCTGCAGAAGTCAGGACCCGGCGGCCATGACACAACCCCTCGACAGGCGGTACGACGCACAAAAGCCCGACGCGATTGACGTTGCCGCACTGGAGACATTTCCGTACGAATATCCCGGAAAAGACATCACCGTCTCCATCGATACCGACGAGTTCACCGCAGTCTGTCCCTGGTCCGGGCTCCCCGATTTCGGGACAATACGCGTGGAGTACATCCCCGCCCGCGCGCTTATCGAACTCCGCTCGTTCAAGTACTACCTGCTTTCCTACCGCAGCGTCGGCATCTACCAGGAGCACGCCGTCAACCGGATACTCGAGGATCTCGTCCGGTGCGCCAAGCCGAAGTGGATGAAGGTGACTGCAGACTTCAAAATCCGGGGCGGGGTCCACACGGTCGCGAGCAGGGTGTACAGAGGGAAGCGATAGCGGACGTCAGGTCCCCCGGCCCCTCCGCGCCGTCACACGGCGCAGAACCGGAGCGGACCGCAGGACCACAGCTTCATTGAGGTTGTTGTGCAGCCGGTGCGCCTCCGCGATCCTCCCGAGATCGAACGCGAGGAGATGAGAATTCTCCCCCGGTTCCGAGCGGCTGTCAAAGAGCATCTCGCCCAGAGGGTCGAACGCGTAGGACCAGCCCCCCTCCTCCCCCGAAGAGTTGCATCCCGCCACGAACACCTGGTTTTCGATCGCACGCGCCTTGAGAAGCGTCCGCCACACGTCATCGCGCACGGCGGGCCAGCGGGCAGGGACGAAAAGGACGTCCAGCCCCGTGCGCGCCATGGCGCGGACGAGTTCCGGAAACCGGAGGTCATAACAGATGATGACGCCGCATTTCAGGCGGGCGCCGGGGATCGTGAGCGGAAACGTCCCTATCCGCGTCCCGGGGCGGAAATACCGGTGGTCACCGGCGGGACGGAAGAGATGGATCTTGTCGTACCTGTGAATGATCCGGCCGCGGTGAAATACGAGGCTCGTGTTGCTTGTCCGCGGGGGCGGCTCGCGTAGATACACGCTCCCCGCAATGCAGTAGGGAGCGAGGGTCTTTGACGCAGACGCAAATGAGGCGAGAAGCGCGTCTCCGGAGGCGTGCGGCGACGCCCCGGCCTTCAGCGCGGCGTACCCGCTGTCCACCATTTCCGGAAAGACAAGAACATCGGCCCCCTGGACCCGCTGCCCCGTGTGAGGCGCGGCGATGACCCCGGGGCCCGTGCAAAGACCGACCCGAAGCATTGCCATGCGCTGTTACTGCCGAACGACGTTGATCGCCCTTTTTCCCTTTTGTTCGGTCTTAATCTCAAAGGAGACGAGGTCCCCCTGTTTCAGCGTATCGCGGAACCCGGTCTGCTTGACGTTGCTCTGGTGAAAGAAAATTTCCTCTCCCCCTTCGGCAGTGATGAACCCGTACCCTTTCGCACCGTTGAAGAACTTAACCGTACCAGTCATGCACAGTCCCTTCTGATTACATCAAGTGAAAAAAAGAAAGCCCCGGCAATTGCGCCGGGGCCGGTACCGTGGTGCAGCGTTCACGTCATATCTTGGTGACGTTCGACGCCTGCAAACCCTTGGGCCCCTTCTCTACATCGAACTGGACTTTGTCACCTTCGTTCAGCGTCTTGTAGCCTTCGCCGACGATCGCCTTATAGTGAACAAACACGTCCTCGCCCGATTCGCGCTGTATGAATCCAAAGCCCTTGGCTCCGTTGAACCATTTCACGACTCCCTTTTCCATGGGAATCTCCTTTCGTAGAGACGTTACTGGAATCGTACGGCAAAGCCGCCCCGCAGGGGGCACCTGATTTATTGCCTCTTAATAGCCAACAGGTCGGGTAGCGGGTGTTGTCCCTCAACTATCACCGCTGTTACGAGCGCTTGCTGTCCGTTCCAGAGGAGACCCTCCGAACCAACGGAACCATTAAAAGTGCAAAAACGGTGTACTGTAGTTTGCACAGCAAGATAAAACACGGACCCAACAATAGCAAGGGATTTNNGGATTAATCCGAAGAGCACGGATTAAAATGGGACGGGGGATACGACCCACCAGCGTATCCCCCGTCACCCGAACGAGGACGTCCATTCCCACCAATGGACGGCCCCGCGGAAGAGCAGATGCTCAGCTTACAAAATCAAAAAGGTCGTATCTCCGGGAGTCATCAGTCCGCACTCCTTCGGCCCCGGAAGCCGTCGCCGTCCTGTGCCTGTGGATAATCAGGGGAATCGCCACGAGCGTCGCCATCAGAGCCGTTATCGCCAATGTTTTCATCGGATCAGATTCCAATCGCCATTCATCAATTGAGGGACAGGAACAGCTCCCGGCCGACTGCCGTGCTGTACGCTACCGTGAACCAGCGCTGCATATCCATCTCCTCCAGCAGCACCATCTCCAGGAGCTCCCGCTCGTCTCTCGAGAGTTTCGCGAACCTATACTGGATTTTCATGGGTGCCTCCACTCCGGTTTATTGTCCCTTCCGCTGATTCATATACGAATTTCATGCCAGAAAGGTTCTCTTTGAAAAAAAGGCGAATCTGAAGCAAGTGTGTACATGTTCCTCTACACGGCTGTCCTTTTTGAGACAAATTGTAACCAGTGCAGGGAATTTCTACCGTTGTGGGTTGTGCGGGATTTGGGTATATTTGGTTCGGGAAAAGCCCACATTCAATCGGAAGGAGAGCAACAAATGCAAATTCGAGAAATAGAACAGCTTTTGGGACCTGACGCCAGGAATCTCCTTGACCACCAGTGCAAAACAATCGCAAAAGATATGCTCCACGTCCCCGGCCCGGATTTTCTGGACCGGATTTATATCGGCTCGGACCGGAAGACCCCCGTCCTGAAGAGCCTTGCACAGCTCTTCAACCACGGGAGGCTTGCCGGGACGGGATACCTGTCCATACTCCCGGTTGACCAGGGCATTGAACACTCCGCCGGGGCGTCGTTCGCTCCGAACCCCGCCTATTTCGATCCCGAGAACATCGTGAAGCTTGCCATGGAGGGGGGATGCAACGCGGTCGCGTCGACGTTCGGGGTGCTCGGATCCGTCGCACGGAAATACGCGCACAAGATCCCGTTCATCGTAAAGATCAACCACAACGAATTCCTCTCCTACCCGAACACGTACGACCAGATCATGTTCGGAGACGTGGAGACGGCGTTCGAGATGGGCGCCGTGGCGGTCGGGGCGACGATCTATTTCGGGTCCGAGGAATCCAAGCGCCAGATACAGGAAGTTGCCGGGGCGTTCAAGCGCGCGCACGAAATGGGCCTTGCGACAATCCTCTGGTGCTACATGCGCAACGCGGCGTTCAAGACCAAGGAGAAGGATTACCACGTCTCCGCGGACCTCACCGGGCAGGCAAACCACCTTGGCGTGACGATCGAAGCCGACATCATCAAGCAGAAGCTCCCCGAGAACAACGGCGGGTACACCGCGCTCAATTTCGGGAAGACGAGCAAGAAGGTCTACACCGAGCTCACGACCGACCATCCGATCGATCTCACACGGTACCAGGTGGCCAACTGTTACATGGGACGGGCGGGACTCATCAATTCGGGCGGGGCATCCGGCGAGAACGACCTTGCAGAAGCGGTGAAGACGGCGGTCATCAACAAGCGCGCGGGGGGAACGGGCCTGATCTCCGGACGGAAGGCGTTCCAGAAGCCGATGAAGGACGGCGCGGCTCTCCTCAACGCGATCCAGGACGTCTATCTCGCAAAAGAAATCACTGTGGCCTGAGACCGGCCCCGTTGCCGCCCCTGCCGGGGCGGCAACGGGGTACCTGGCGTCAGACCTCGCTCAGCTCGTCCCTGACGATCACAAGAACGGCGGACTGGGGGACGATGAGGTATTTGTTCTCTTCAAACTCCACCTCCACCCCCTGCTCGCGAAGGAATATCGCATAGTCCCCCTCCTTTGCCTGGAGGGGGATGTACCGCATGGGGTCCTTCTGTGCGGACCAGGGCTCATCCTCCGTGTAATTCGGGTTCGGGATGGGATATCCGGGACCGACCCTGACGACACGTCCCATGGCGACTTTCTCCTTCTCCCGAACGGAGGCGGGGAGATAGAGCCCCGATTTTGTCTTATCCTGGCCGTCGTCAAGCTGCAGAAGGATCCTGTCGCCGATGACGATAATCTGTTTGCGGAACTGCATCCCGTTTCTCCTCACCAATGTGCAACAAGTTCGTCAATTTCGCGTTCAACCTCAATGCGGGACCTCCCGTGAACCGGCTCACATTTGAAACGGTCCAATCATGAAGCGGCTTACACTCTCTGACACAGACAGAAAAATCGCCGGGGTCTGCGGCGGCATTGCCGAATACATAGACGTCGATCCAACGATCGTCAGGCTCGTGACCGTCGTTCTCGGGATCATCACCGGCATCATCCCGTTCTTCATCGGGTACATCCTCGCGTGGATCATCGTGCCGCGGAAACCGGCCGTTGGCGCCTGAGAGCGGTGGCCTCCATGGCGCCTAAGAGCGGCGGCCTCCATGGCGCCTAAGAGCGGCCTGACCTGCGTTGGCGCCTAAGAACGGCGCCACGTCGGGCCTGCTGAAAAGCAGCAGTCCCTCCGCTTGATTTTTTTTTAACTCTTCACTAGATTTATTTCTTCATGTTTGACCCGGCCCGTCAGTCACTGTAACATAACCAACAGCACACCATGTCCATAGCCGTACGCAATCTCGTGAAGATGTACGGGGATACCTCGGCCATCGACGATATTTCGTTCGATGTGAAGACCGGCGAGATCCTCGGTTTCCTGGGCCCCAACGGCGCGGGAAAGACCACGACGATGAAGATCATCACCTGTTATATGCCCCCCACCAGCGGCACCGTGGCGGTGGACGGGCTTGACACCGCCGCGCAATCGCTCGAGGTGCGGAGGAAGATCGGGTACCTCCCGGAGATGAATCCGCTCTACATGGATATGAATGTGCTCGACTACCTCGAATATTCCGCGCAGCTTCACGGGCTCCGGGGAGGCGTGGTCCAGCACCGGATCAAGGAGATGGTGCACGTCTGCGGCCTCGAGGACGTCCGCCACAAGGACATCGGGGAGATGTCCAAGGGATACAGGCAGAGGGTCGGCCTCGCGCAGTCGATGATACACGACCCCGAAGTCCTCATACTCGACGAACCGACAAGCGGCCTGGATCCGAACCAGATCGCCGAGATCCGCGAACTGATCAGGAAGCTCGGCGCGGCAAAGACCGTCATACTCTCCACGCACATACTCTCCGAGGTCCAGGCCACATGCAACCGGGTCCTCATCATCCACGAAGGGAAGATCGTCGCCAACGGAACGCCCTCGCAGCTCCAGCAGGAGTTCCAGGGGGCGGACACGATCACCGTCGAGCTGCGGTCCGGCCCGGGAGACCCCGCCGGCGCGGTCGCGCCGAAGCTCAAGAGCGTCGAACACGTCACCGGCGTCTCGCTCCTCACACAGGACGGCGGCACGAGCACGTTCGAAGTGCACGCCGACAAGGGGAACGACATCCGGGAATCGCTCTTCCGGCTCGCCGTCGCGGAGGGGTGGGTCGTGCTGGAGATGCACCGCCGCATTACAACTCTCGAAGAAGTGTTCCATAAACTCACGACAGCATAAGCCAGGAAACCATGGCAGCACTCTCCCTTTCCAACGTCGGCCCCATTTACCGCCGCGAGATCAGGTCGTACTTCAATTCCGCGGTGGCGTACGTCGTCATTGTCGTGTTCCTCGCGATCGTGGGGTGGTATTTTTCCAATAATCTCTTCCTCATCAACATCGCGTCGATGCGGATCGTCTTCGAGCTTGTGCCGCTCGTCTTCCTGTTCTTCGTCCCCGCCGTGACGATGCGGCTTCTCGCGGAAGAGAAGAAATCCGGCACGCTCGAGCTCCTGACGACGAAGCCGGTCCGGGACGTCGAAATCGTCCTCGGAAAGTTCCTCGCCGCCTGGACGCTCCTTGCCGCGACGCTCGCCCCCACGCTGATCTGGCTCGTGACGCTCATGATACTCGGGAACCCCGATCTCGGCCCCGTCGTCGCGGGGTACATCGGACTCATGCTGACGGGAGGGGTGTACATCGCGATCGGCATATTCGCATCAAGCCTCACGGAGAACCAGATCGTGGCGTTCCTCATCGGCCTTGTCATCGTCCTTGCGTTCTTCCTGGCGGACAAGGTGCTCCTGTACGTCCCCGGTTTCCTCGCGCCGGTCGTGGAGTACATGGGGATCGACTACCACTTCTCGAGCATCGCGCGGGGAGTGATCGACTCGCGGGACATCGTCTATTTCGGCAGCATTCTCGGGTTCGCCCTCCTGATGGCGACCGCCTCACTCGAACGGCGAAAATGGTGAGGATGCCATGACACAGAAATCGCTCAAGTCAGAGACGCTCATCCGGGCCGGCATCGTCCTGGCCATCCTCATCGCGCTCAACATCATCTCGATCCGGATATTCGGACGGTTCGACATGACGCGGAACAGCCAGTTCACTCTGTCCGAAGCCAGCAAGTCCCTCGTCAGGAACCTCGACGACAAAGTGACGGTCCGCGCGTATTTCACCGAGGACCTCCCCTCGCCGTACAACAACAACCGCCGGGCACTCCTCGACGAGCTGAACGACTACAGGGCGTATGCGCGGGGGAATTTCCAGTTCGAGTTCATCGACCCGAGCGGCGAAAAGGGGGAGATGGACGCTCAGCAGCAGGGGATCGCCCCCCTGCAGGTGCAGGTGATCAAGGAGGACAAGGCGCAGGTGCAGCGGGCCTACATGGGGATGGTCCTCCTGTACGAGGACAAGAAAGAGGTCATCCCGGTCGTCCAGAATCTCTCGACGCTGGAATACGAAATCAGCACAACGATCAAGCGGCTGACCTCAAAGACGCAGAACAAGATCGGATTCCTCACCGGGCAGGGAGAACCGCCCCTGAGCGAGATGAGGGGCGCGCAGGAGCCGATGCAGAAGCAGTACCAGTTCACGACGGTGGACGTGAGCAAATCGGAACCGGTGCCGCAGGATGTGACGGCACTGGTCGTGATGGCTCCTTCCACGGCACTCACGGAGCCCCAGAAGTTCCAGATCGACCAGTACGTCATGAGGGGGGGACGCGTCGCATTCCTCCTGAACAAAGTGGACGCCACGCTTCAGAAACAGTACGGGAGACCGATCGACATCCACATCGACGACATGCTGGCGGCGTACGGCCTGCGACTGAACGGAGACCTTGTCCGCGACGCGCAGTGTGCGAACATCAGCCTCGTCCAGCAGCAGGCGGGATTCTCCATGCAGTCGCAGGTCCCGTTCCCCTACCTCCCGCTTGTGAGCAACTTCAGCAAGGGGAACGCGATGGTGAAGGACCTGCAGGGAGTCATACTCTTCTTTGCCAGCTCCGTCGACACCGACCGCGTGGGCTCGCTCGGGCTCACGGGGGAGATCCTGATGCGATCGTCAAAGCAGAGCGGGCGGCTGACCGGGATGTTCATGTACGACCCGCTCCAGCACTACCAGCGGTCGGATTTTGAGGAGTCGGGGATCCCGCTGGCGGCAATCGTTCAGGGGCATTTCACGAGCCTGTATAAAGGGAGACCGGTCCCGCCCGATACGTCCGCGGGGGCGCTGCCGCTTCCCGCGTCTCCCCTCGAGACAAGTCCCGATACGCGGATCGTCCTTGTGGGGGACGGGGATTTTGCACGCGACGAGTATATCGGCGGAAACAGAGACAACGTGACGTTTTTCGCCAACATGATCGACTACATGGTGGACGACGCCGGGCTTATCACGATCCGGACGAAAGAGGCGGTCAATCCGCCGCTCGATCCCGTCGTCGATTCCACAAAGAAGATCGTGAAGTACACTGACATGGGCCTCCCCCCGCTCCTTGTCATCGGCTACGGGCTCTTCCGCTGGAGGATGAGAAAGGCGAGGAAAAAAGCAATGGAAGGCGCATAAGAAGCGGAGCATACAGGATCATGACAAAGAACACTTGGATACTCACAGGAGTGCTTGCGGCACTCGTCGTCGTCGCGTACCTCGTCATGCAGAGGCCGGGGGAATCGAGCGCTCCCGAGTCGTCCGGAAAAATGCTCGTGGACTTCGATTCCGCGGCGGTCGATAAGATCGAGATCCACTCGGCGAACGGTCCCGCGTCCATAGAACGCGAAGGGGGAGTCTGGATGCTGACGGCGCCCGTCCACTACCGGGCGGACGATGCGACGGTCGCCTCCGCGCTCTCGAGCGGGAAGCGGATGGAGATCAGGGAGCTTGTTTCATCAAACCCGCAGAAACAGGGGCTCTTCCAGGTGGATTCCTCGGGGACGATTGTGCGGATATTCGAACACGGCGCGGAGAAGACGGCATTCTGGATAGGGAAGCCCAGCCCTTCGTATACGGAGACATACGTGCGCCGCGAGGGCTCCAACGACGTCTATCTGGCAACGGGGATGTTTTCCTCGACGTTCTCCCGGCGCCCGAGCGAATGGAGGGACAAGACCATATTCAAAACGGACCAGGATGCGATCGGTGAGGTGACGCTCAGGTTCGGCGATACCGCCGTCGTTCTTTCGAGGCAGGACAGCGTCTGGAAGATCGGCGACGACGTTGTGAAGAACGACGCCGTGAAGAGCTTTACCGGCGCGTTGTCGAATCTGCAGGCGGACGATTTTGTCGACAGCACGGTCTCCGCGATGCCTCCCCTGACTGTCCAGATTGAAGCGGCGGGGACGCAGATCCGGCTGTACAAGACGACTGCAGGGGACAGGTACTACGTCCAGACTTCGGCGACGCCCCAGCTTTTCACCGTCTACAACTGGCGTGCGACGCAGATTGTGAAGCGGAAAAAAGACTTCCTGGGCGGAGCTGCATAACAGAGCGGACGGTCAGCGCCGCCCGCCCCTCCCACCACCGCCGCGATCAACCTTCGGCGACTCCGTTCTTCCCGCAGGACCAGATCCTCTCTGCGGAGGGGGCGACCATGTCCTCGCCTGCGGAGCGGCACCCCTCTGCGGCTGCGGAGACCATGTTCTCGTCCGCGGGACATTGTAGCTCTGCTGCAGGCGGTTCCCGGGGACGGCCGGACGGGGTTGATTCCACTGACGATCCGGGACCCTCTGCGAACGGTATACGGGCGCGGGCCGCTGCTGCGACTCGACGTTCCGCCTTGATTCGTTTCCCGGCTGAACGGTTTGACGAGGCAAGCGCACGTCCTCTGTCCGGCGGAGGTCAGTCCCCCTCGTATCGAGACCCAGCGGATGGTCATTCGCTCTCACCCGGTCGGGACGGGCCACCTCATCGCCTCTCGCACCGGCATCGAAGCGCGGCCTGTAGACCCCGATCCTATCGGCTCCTCCCTCACGAACCACTCCCGCACGGCCGCGTTCCTGCACGTCCACAAGTTCAGCGTGCGGAATCCGGATGTTGCCGCGCTGCTCCACAAAATCCCTCCCCGGCCCGCGTGTGATGATACGGCCATTGTCGTACCGGACGCTCCCCGATGTGCGCGTGCGGCCGATGAAGCGTGTGTTCTCCCCCGCCGGGTACACATACCTGTGCAGATCGCGCGCCCCCATGTAACGGCAGTCGACGAACGACCAGTAAGAGTACGGCGTTGCCCAGTATCTGCGGTAATGCACTCCCCAGTTTACACTGAACACCGCATACGGACTCAGCGGGGCCCACCCCACACAATTCTCCCCGTCGCGCCATTCCACCCATGCCGGGGCCCATTCGTAACCGGGGACCCAGACCCATCCATAATAATCGTCGCAAAACCAGCGGCCGTAGTGATACGTGGCCCAGGCCCACGGCTCATCGGACGCCCAGTACCATCCGTCGTCCGTCCAGACCCAGCGGCCGTCGGTATACGGACGCCAGCCCGGATCCACGCCGGACGGCCTCCACGCGTATGCCCCTCCTTCCATCGAGATCCACTCACCCTGTGATCCGAGAGAAGAATAGAACATGCCGATGTCCGCCTGCTCCTGCGCGGGGGCAATCGCCGCGCAGACAAGCGCGAGTAAAGCAACCGCGAGTAACTTTTTCATGACGACACCGTGGGCTCATTCCGTTTACCGCTACGGTCATATGCCCCAACACACGTGCCAAGTCATTTTCGGCTTCCGGGGGCCGGAATCAGGCGTCAGGAGTGGTCTAACCGTCCAGAATCGTGGTCAATGCCCACATTTTGACACACCTACACCTGGCCGAGAAGAAAAGCCATGATCCCCTTTTGAACGTGGAGCCGGTTCTCCGCCTGCGTGAGCGCAATCGAATGCTTCCCGTCCAGGACGTCGGTGGTGATTTCCTCTCCCCGCATGGCGGGCAGGCGGTGCATCACAAGACAGTCCTTCTTCGCTTCACGGAGAAGTTTCCTGTTCACCTGGAAGGGTTTGAACACGTGGGCAAGCCGGCTCCCCCCCGCCTCCGTCTGCGGCCAGACGTCCGTATAAACCGCATCGGCGTCCTTTACCGCCCCGACGGGATCGTGCATGAGCTGGACGCTCCCGATGGCGTTCGCCTTCGCCTGTTCGAGTATCTGCGGATGCGGCTCGTATCCCGGAGGGGAGCAGATCACGAGCCGGAACGAGAACTTCTCCGCGAACTCGAGGAATGAGTTCGCGATGTTGTTCCCGTCGCCGAGGTACACGAGCTTCAGCGAGGGCCCGAAACGGCCGGCTTCCTGGAGCGTGAATATATCGGCGAGGATCTGGCACGGGTGGAGGAGGTCCGTCATCGCGTTGATCACGGGAACGGAGGCGCTCTCCGCGAGCTGCGCGCACGTCTGGTGGCGGCTCGTGCGCGCAACGATGATCTCGTTATACCGCGAGAGAACCGTCCCGATGTCGTGAACGGATTCGCGCGTCGCAATGCCGATCGTCTCCTGCTGCAGAAATATCGGGTGGCCGCCAAGCTGCGCCACTCCCACCTCGAATGCCACGCGGGTGCGGAGGGACTCCTTCTCGAATATCAGCGCCACGCTTTTCCGCGCAAGGAGCGGAGCATCCCGGAGGTCTCCGTTCTTGATCCGCCGCGTGAGAGTAAAGACGGAGGACAGTTCTTTTGTACTCCAGAGAGCGAAGGAAACGAGATCCTTTTTCATTCTTCCTGTTCAGGTAGTGAAACGGAGACGTCCCGAAGCGCGCCGAAGCAGCAGCGATGGGAGTGAGACGGACCGGAGGTGATAAGAAATAATGAAGGGTAACGCGGGGCCCGCGGCGGGCACACGGACCCATGAGGGACAACCGGGAGCACTCTCTTTACGAGAGCGAATGGGCCTCCATGAGGACCGACGACGACCGGTTGTATTCCTTTTCGCATTTTTCGCACATCCGGCGGGCAGGTTCTTCGTCCAGAAGCCGCCGGGAAATGGGCGACTTGCACCCTATGCAGACGCCGAACGAGCCCTCGTCGATGCGTTCAAGAGCGCCGCGGAGCTCTTCAAGGCGCGGGTCGCTCTTGAAAGCAAGAGCCGCATCTATTCCGTGAAGCGACACACCCCCGCCGACAAACTCCTCACGATTCACGTCGATGCCGTACGTCTGTTCAAGAAGATCGAACATCCTGCACAGCACCGCCCTCCGCATCGCCCTGATGCTCCTCTTCATGGCAACCTCCATGGCACAGGGGGGAGACATTCCTTTTGCGCCGAACGGCATTACTCAGAGGTTTCTTCGCTCAATGTACAAAATCGACATCACAAAAGTCAAGTCAATCGTGTGACGGGGAGACAGAGGAACTCCCACCCGCACAGTCATGTTTTACGATTACCGGCTGGACGCGACGTCCCACACACACAACGCGGAAGTACAATGAAGAATATCCACTCATTTCACGCGGCCCGCGGCGGAGCGTTCCTGCTCCTCCTGGCGGCCGCGGCAATCTCAGGAGCATATATGAGTCCCACCGCTGCAAAGGAGAAGCCCGCCGCCGGCGTGCTCGGTTTCACGATGAAAACCATCGACGGCGCGGACGTACCCCTGTCGAAGTACCGGGGGAAGGTCCTGCTTATCGTGAACGTCGCCTCCCAGTGCGGGTTCACCCCCCAGTACAAGGACCTCGAAGCCCTGTATCTGAAGTACAAGGACGAGGGGTTCATGATTCTCGGATTCCCTGCGAACAATTTCGGCGCGCAGGAGCCGGGGACGGATCAGGAGATCAAGAGCTTCTGTTCCACGACGTACGGCGTCACGTTCGACATGTTCTCCAAAATCTCGGTGAAGGGAGACGACCAGCATCCCCTCTACAAGCTCATAACGTCCGATTCCACGTACGGCGGGGACGTGAAGTGGAATTTCCAGAAATACCTCGTGGACCGGAACGGCAGGCTCGCGGGGAAATACCTGTCACGGGTGACGCCGCTGTCGGATGAACTGACGTCGGCAATCGAAAAGGCGCTGAAGCAGCCCGCAGCGGGAGGATCGAACTGACGGTTCGGCGGGGGATTACATCACGATAACGGTCCCCGGCTACCATCCCATACGGCGCCGGAGGGCAGTTATGTGACCGACATGATGCCTGCCGTGCCAGGCGTAGTTCGCAAGCTGCTCATCCAATGAAGTAAGGCCCGACGCGGGATGCCTGTACCGCCGGGCGAATCCCCCGGGAGGGAGACTGCGGATTGCCGCAACCCAACGGTTGTGAATTGCATCGAGAAGTGCAAGCGAGATTTCGGGAGGGCCCGATTTCGCCTCCGGGAGCTCGGCCCAGAGCGCCTCTTCATACGCCTGAATCAGCGGGTCATCCAGCGTCAGCGCGAACTTGAACCGGATGTATGCGTTCATATGGCTGTCGGGAAGGTGATGGAGCACCTGCCTCACGGTCCACCCCCCCTCGCGGTACGGGGTGTCCAGACGGGCGTCGTTGAGGCCCGCCACCGCTTTGCGGAGGTTTCCGGGGGCCGCCGCGATTTCCTCGATGAACCGTTCCCGGTCCGCCGGGCTGATTTTGACGGGTTTTGTGTAGACGCCGACCGGGTACCGAATGTCCTCACTCATGATTGCATGACCCTCCGGTTGTGGCACGCGTGATTGTCCCTGCAAATCTTCTTGTTTCTTTATCTCCTGTCCTCATTTCATTCCTTCTTTTTTGGCAGGCTGTCCGTCAAGCGCGGGCTCGCGAGGGACCGCCGGCGATGTGATCGCCGCGGCGGCTTTTGCGCCCTTCGACCCGCTCGTGATTATGAGAACCACCGCGAGAACGATCACCGCTGCGGAAAGGAGCATCTGGTGTGTGAACGCTTCCCCTGCGAGGCTCCACCCCAGGACGATGGCGATCACGGGGTTAACGTATGCGTAGGTAGCCACCCTTGAAGCGTGGGCGACGCGGAGGAGCCACACGTACGCGGAGAATCCGATGATGGAGCCGAAAAGGCTCAGATATCCCACCGATAACCACGAACGCGCTGTCACGGCAGCCGGATCAAATCTCTGAAACTCCCCCGAAAGGCCTGCCATGAGAAAGAGCGCGGCCGCACCCGAGAGCATTTCCATCGACGTCGCAAGGAGCGGCGAGGACGGGAGCACCGCCTTGCGCGAGTAGAGCGAACCGGCGGCCCATGACACCGCTGCAATGAGAAGCACGACGATCCCGGTCATGTCAAGCCGGTTGCGTCCGAGAAACTGATCAGGCCGCACGAGCAGAAGGACACCCGCCAGACCGACAATCAACCCGGCGATCACGCCGGGCCTCGGGCGAGCGCCTCCGTGCAGCGTCCAGTCCAGCACCGCGATCCAGAGCGGGACCGTCGCCGCCAGAAGCGCCGCGATCCCCGAGGGGACGCGCTGTTCGGCCCAGGTGACCCCGCCGTTCGCCACGAAAAGGAGGAGCAGACCGATCACCGCCGCGGAGCGCCACTCTCGTAAAGACGGGCGCGGCGCTCCTCTCATGCGGGCCCAGCCGTAGAGAAGGAGTCCCGCGCACACGAACCTCATCCCCGCCATCATGAAGGGGGGTATCGTCTCGACTCCAAACCGTATGGCAAGATAGGTGGATCCCCACACGACGTANNCGATCAGACGCGCGGAACCGAAGAGATTGTGATCTTATATCCGTCCAGGTCACGCAGACGGAATATCCGCGCACCCCACGGCATGTCGGCGGGCTCCGCGTCCAGCGTACCCCCGTGTTCCTTGATCCGCTTCGCGATCAAGTCGATGTTCTGATCCGTCGAAATCCGGATCGAGAACCCCTCCCCCTTGACCCTCGTCCAACCCTTCGCTCCGTCATCCTGATTGATCGAAATCTGGACGTCCCCCGCCTTCAGAACACATCCACGGAGCTTTCCATCGCGCTCGAGCTTGCGGTCGATGGCGAATCCCACGACTTCGCTGTACCAGGCCATGCTCCTTGGGAGGTCCTTCACTGTGAGTGAGAGCGTCAGGCCGCGGGCCTGAAAAGCGCCGGCACCGGATTCCTTAGCTGCGTCTGGAACGGGTGAATTCGTACTCATGCATCCTCCGAATGTGTTTTTTCATCAACGGGACGTGAATGGCATGCCCCGCACCATGTTGAGGCGACGCATAGCCGGTATACCCCGCATTCTGGTGCCTTAATGTACGCAAACCGGTGATTTTTTCCCAAGGTCAATTGTGCGCAATCCTCGGACGCCCCGATCGCCGCCCTGAAAAGAAGCTTGTGTAGCGAAGAAAATTACGCCGGGTGACAAATTGGGCGCTGATGCTTGTGAAGTACGGACAGGATTTCTATCTTGGTCCGGGAGATACTGACCAACCCGAGTCGATTCNNGCTGCCTGCTTCTGCCTTCCCATCATGGCTTGATCGGACAGGCCGGCAACCAGAAGCCGGTGTATGTTGATCCCAGAGCCCCTGTTGCCGACCGCGTCAAGGATCTTCTGGGGAGGATGACGCTGGAGGAAAAAATCGCGCAGCTTCAGTGCATAAGTCAGGACGTTGAGGCAAACAATCTGATAACGGCGAACGGGATCGGAGAACTGGCAACCGTGTTGAGGTATTACTCCCCATCAGAAGGGGCGGAGAAAGCAAACAGGATTCAGAAACTCATTGCTGACAAGACACGACTGAAAATACCGACGATCATACACGACGAGGGACTGCATGGCGTTCTGGCCAAAGGAGCGACGAGCTTCCCCCAGGCCATCGGACTCGCGAGCACGTTCGATACGACACTCATGGCGAAAGTCGCGACTGCCATAGCGCAGGAGGCCCGGAGCCGGGGAATACGTCAACTCCTCTCCCCCGTCATCAATATCGCGAGAGACGCGCGCTGGGGCAGGGTCGAGGAAACGTACGGCGAAGATCCTCTCCTGACATCACGAATGGGGGTCGCCTTCTGCAGGAGCCTTGAAAGTGAAGGCGTCATCTCTACGCCAAAACACTACGTCGCGAACGTGGGGGACGGCGGGCGCGACAGCTACCCGATAGAATTCAACCAGCGGCTCCTTCGTGAAGTCTACCTCCCACCGTTCAAAGCGTGTTTTCAGGAAGGTCATGCCACATCCGTCATGGCGGCCTACAATGCCCTTGACGGCGTCCCGTGTTCAGCGAACCACTGGCTTCTCACGGATCTTCTGAGAGGAGAATGGGGATTTCAGGGTTTCGTCGTTTCCGATTACGGCTCCGTGGGAGGGATCATTGACGCTCACCACACGGCGGCCACGAAAGAGGAGGGGGCGAGACAGGCGATCGAAGCCGGACTGGATGTGGAGCTGCCGGGGATCTATCTGTACGGCGATCCCCTACTGAAGGCTGTCAAGGAAGGTTCAGTTGCGGAATCGACGATTGACATCGCTGTCTCAAGGGTGCTGGCGGCGAAGTTTCGCCTGGGGCTGTTTGAACATCCGGATGTTGATCCGCACTCTGCCGGGAAGATCAACGGATCGGATGAGCACCGCACGCTTGCACGCACGGCGGCGCAGGAAGCAATTGTCCTCCTGAAGAACGACAGTAACGTCCTTCCGCTGAAAAAGGATCTGAAGACTCTGGCCGTGATCGGTCCGAGGGCCGACGTCGTCAGTCTCGGCGGATACAGCGGACTCGACATGAAGGTTGTCACCCCCCTTGAAGGAATCAGGAACAAGGTGCCAAAGGGGACGAAGGTGGTATACCAGAAAGCATGCGAGCTCAACCCTGCCGCCCTTCCGCCGATTCCGGGAGAGTACCTCGTTCCACCGGACGCAAAGCCCGGTGAACACGGATTACGAGGGGAGTATTTCAACAACATGGAGCTCTCAGGCCAGCCTGCTCTCGTGCGCGTTGACAGGCAGATCGATTTCGACTGGAATTCCAGCTCTCCGGATCAGAAGATCAATCCCACGCGTTTCTCGGTGCGCTGGACGGGCAAATTGATTCCCCCGGCATCGCGCGATTTTCAGGTCAGCGTGACAACCGACGACGGCGTCCGGCTGTATGTTGACGGGAAGCTCGTCATTGACAGCTGGCACGACAGATCAGCGGGATCGGATATCATCACGCTTAAATTTCAAGCGGGGAAAGAATATGATATCCGCATGGAATATTTCCAGAACTCAGGCGGAGCATCCGCCAGTCTGGGCTGGGAGTTCAAGGCGGAGAATGACAATCAGTTTAAGGCTGCAGTGGAAGCCGCCCGAAAGTCCGATGCCGCAGTCATATTCGCGGGAATCACTGAAGGGGAGGGACAGGACCGGGCATATCTCGACCTCCCGGGAGCGCAGGAGGATCTCATCAACGCGGTCGCGGAGACCGGCGTGCCGACAATCGTCGTTCTCGTGAACGGCAGTGCAGTCACAATGACCCGGTGGATCAACAAGGTGTCCGGGATCGTCGAAGCATGGTACGGAGGCGAGGAGGAAGGGGATGCGATCGCCGATGTGCTTTTTGGCGATTATAATCCCGGCGCGAAGCTCCCGATCACATTCCCTCAGTCCGTCGGCCAGGTTCCACTCTATTATGACCACAAGCCCACCGGACGGGGGGACGACTATGTCGATCTTTCCGGCTCGCCCCAGTTTCCGTTCGGGTTCGGACTCAGCTATACCCGTTTTGAGTACAGCAATCTCAAGGTCACTCCGTCCACCATCCCTGCGAGCGGTAACGTCACTATCGAGGTTGATGTCAGGAACGCCGGCACAAGGAAAGGGGACGAGGTCGTCCAGCTATATTTGCACGACGGCCCCCGCACCGTTACGCGGCCGGTCAAGGAACTGAAAGGCTTCCGGAGAATCGCACTTGAACCAAACGAGAAAAAAACTGTTTCGTTCTCACTCAACGCCGCAGACCTGTCCCTGCTTGATGAGCGCCTCAACAGCGTCGTCAAAGCCGGCTCGGTCGAAGTTCTCGTCGGAAGTTCATCCGGAGATATCCGACAGAAAGGAACGTTCGACATAACAGCCCATTAGGAAGAGGCCGGTTGCCGGGGGGAGCCGGCGTGAAGTCATTAACCCGGGGTAAGAACCGGGGATGATGCAGGTTAAGATCTCTGGTGTTTGGCGATCCGGTTCCGGATCCGGCTCAGGGCTTCCGGAGTGATGCCGAGATACGATGCGATGTGGCGCTGTGCAACGCGCTGGACGATTGCAGGGGATTCCTGAAGCAACTGGAGGTACTGTTCTTCTGCGGAAAGGCTTATGGAAGCGACTACCCGGCGGTGCGTGGCAATGTAGTTATTCTGCAGGAGTATCCGGAAATACCGCTCAAACTTCGGCACCGTCTCACAGAGCTTTTCATATGACGGAGCATCAATGAGGAGAACATCCGAGTCCTCAAGAGCGTCGATGAAATATTCCGTCTCCTTGCCGCTCAGAAAGCTGTAAAGGTCCGTTATCCACCACCCCTCCACCGCGAACTGGACGATATGCTCTTCCCCCTTCTTGTCGATTGTGTACGAGCGGAGGCAGCCTTTCGTTACGAACGCGAGATATTTTGAATGTTCGCCTTCCTGGACGAGGTATGCGTCCTTCCTGATTCTCTTTGGCACCATGAGGGAAGTGCACGAAGGGAATTCCTCGTCCGTAAGCGGTATCCGTTGCCGGATATGCTCTCGCAAGCGGTCGAACATGACCCGGACGTCCTGCACATTCAGCCTTCAAATAGGTGGGACGGCAGTATAACGAGTACGAGTGCCGTCCCAATATCGGAAATATCCCCAATCCAGTCCAGTATGCGCCTCCGGCCGCACAGCGGGGCATATTCTGCCCTCCCCCCCTGCGGCGGGACGCGTTGGGCCCCGCCAGATGCCGGCGGGACGCGTTGGGGCCCCGCCCAGATGCCGGCGGGACGCGTTGCGCCCCGCCAGATGCCGGCGGGACGCGTTGCGCCCCGCCAGATGCCGGCGGGACGCGTTGCGCCCCGCCGTGGGTCGTCCCGTCGTCAGGCTGAGACAGGTACTTCCACTTCCACCTTCTTGAGCTCGGCAACGATATCCAGCTTCACATCATCGCTCACGACGACTCCGCCGGTTTCCGTCATGGCGTTCCACCGAAGCCCGAATTCCTGGCGGTTCAACGTTCCGGTGATCTCAAAGGCGGCGACGTCGCCGTCGAAGCCTTTCACGGTGCCATTATAGACGACTTTCAGGGACACCGGACGGCTCGTGCCACGGATCGTCATGTTCCCCGCAAGTGCATACTCCCCTTCTTCTTTCCGCGTGATCGAGGTTGACGCGAATTTGATTTCCGGATAGCTCTCCGCATCGAAGAAATCAGGCGATTTCAGGTGGCCGTCGCGCTGCTCGTTGTTCGTGCTTATGCTGTTTACGTCGGCCTCGAATTGAATGCGCGCGTCGCTGAAATCCGGCCTGTTCGCCTGAATCGTGGCGCTGAACCTGTCGAATCGCCCCGTGACTGTGGAAATGACAAGGTGTTTTACCTTAAACTTGATTTCCGAATGTGCCGGATCGATTGTCCACTGTGCCATACCCTGGTCTCCTTTTGTGTATTTGTGATTGATTGAATTTCTGTATACAAGGTAAGGCAGAGGGGGGAGGGGAAACATTGATCAAGGCCAGGAACCGGCATTGATCCAGATCAAGAGGTGGGAATCGGGTCGAAAAGCGGCACAGTTTGCTCGTTGGCGATGGAGGCCGGATTGACCTCCAGGGCTTTGCTCATCGGGGGAATTGGCAATCCGGCCAGCGGCTGACTATTGACAGTCGTCGTGGGGTGATTACTCAAACGATTCGGGAATGAAATCCGCGTCTTCTTCGTCGCACTCGATGTTCAGAACGAACATGCGGCTGTTGCCGGGACTGTTGCCGTCGCCGAGACCCTCTCCCGCGAGGTGGAACGTGTACATTTCTTCCGTCGGTGACGGTATNNAGGTTGTGGCTATTATCGGCCATGTGCGCGCCAGTGTGCGCGGGCGGCTATCCTCAAACGAGGACGTAGCTGAGGCCTATTGCCAGGACCTGTTTGATTCGCGCGCGCGGCTAGACGGCAATGTCCTGCGAGGCGACTAATCGTGTTTCCGGAGTGCGATCCGGGAGATCGTCACGAAGAGGACCGGCACGGCGAATATCGCGAGCATCGTGGCCGAGAGCATCCCACCGAGCACGGTCCACCCGATCGTGGAGCGCGCCTGCGCACCGGCACCCGTCGCAAATGCGAGCGGCGAGACGCCGAATATGAACGCCAGCGACGTCATGAGGATCGGACGGAGACGGAGCGTGACGGCTTCGATCGTGGAGGTGAGGATTGAGCCTCCCCTGTCCACGCGCACCTTTGCGAACTCCACGATGAGGATCGCGTTCTTCGCGGCCAGACCGATGAGCGCCACAAGACCGATTTGCGCGTAGACGTTGTCGCTCAGACTCGGGATGAGGGTGAGCGTCAGGATGGCGCCGAATGCACCGATGGGAACCGCAAGGAGCACGGCGAACGGGACGGACCAGCTCTCGTAAAGCGCCGTCAGGAAGAGGAACACAAATACGATGGAGAGCGTGAATATCATCGCCGTGCTGTTCCCCGCGTTGATCTCTTCCCTCGTGAGACCGGAGAATTCATATCCGTATCCCGAGGGGAGAACCTTTGCGGCGACGTCGCGCAGTGCGGCGATGGCCTGACCGCTGGAGTACCCGGGTCCGGCCGAGCCGTTGATTTCCGCGGTGCGGAAAAGGTTGAAATGCGTGATCAGCGGAGCGTTCTCCACAACCTTCGAACGGATAAGCGTGCTCAGGGGGATCATGTTTCCCCTCTCGTTCCTGACATAATACTTCGACAGGTTGTCGATGTCCGCCCGGAATGCGGTGTCCGCCTGCGCAACCACGTGGAAATTTCTGCCGTAGATCGTAAAGTCATTGACGTACCGGCTGCCCAGGTACGTCTGGAGCGTGTTGAAGACGTCCGCGATCGAGAGTCCGAGCTTTTTACATTCCTCCCTGTCGACGTCCACCTGGTACCCCGGGGTCCGCGCGGTGAAGAACGAGAAGACGCGGGAGAGCTCGGGGCGGCTGTTCGCCTCCGCGACAAACGCCCGCACGACGTTCTCGAACTGCTTGATGTCATCAGTGCTTTCGTGCTGCTCGAGCTCGAAAGAGAATCCGCCCGTCTGCCCGAGTCCCGGAATGGCCGGCGGAGATATCACGACGACATTCGCGTCCCGGAGCGCGGCAAACTTCCTCTGGAGCGTGGCGATCAGACCGTTGAGCTGCAGCGACTTGTCCGTCCTCTCGTCCCACGGCTTGAGCTGGACGAAGATCGTGCCGCTGTTGGATTTCGTGGCGAACGTGATGACGTTCAGGCCTCCGAGGGCCGCGAAATGCCCGATCCCGGGGGTCGTACTAAGTATGTCCATCATCGAGTTCAGTACTTCGAGGCTCCTCGTCGTGGAGGACGACTCGGGGAGCTCAAACGTGACGTAGACACGCCCTTCGTCCTCCGTAGGGATGAACCCGGTGGGCTTCGTCTTGAACATGAACGCAGTCGCCGCGTACATGCAGACCAGTATGATGATGGCGTACCGCGAATACTTGATGCACTGGCGAACCCAGCCGGCATACGTTCCGGTCGTCCGTTCGAGCCAGGCGTTGAACCTACCGAAGAACTGACTGAAGAACTTACCGATCCCCCTGGCATCTTTTGCGGCAACCGACGGCCTCAGAAAGAGAGAGCAGAGAGCGGGGGTCAGCGACAGGGCGACAAACGCGGAGATGAGGACGGAGATCGCAATTGTGATCGCGAACTGCTGGTAAAGTTTCCCCACGATCCCGGGGATGAACCCGACGGGGATGAAGACCGCCGCAAGAATCAAGGCGATCGCCACGACCGGCCCCGAAATGTCCGCCATGGCCTTACGGGAGGCTTCCGCCGGGGTAAGCCCCTCGCGGTCGATGTAATGCTGCACCGCCTCCACGACGATAATCGCGTCATCCACGACGATCCCGATGGCGAGAACGAATCCGAACATCGTGAGCGTGTTTATCGTAAATCCGAGCGGAAGGAAGAACGCGAACGTGCCGATAATGGAGACCGGGATCGCGAGAACAGGGATGATCGTGGCGCGCCAGCTCTGAAGGAAGAGGAAGACCACCAGGACGACAAGCCCGAGCGCCTCGAGGAGCGTCAGGATCACCTCGTTTATGGATACTTTGACGACGGAGACCGATTCGAACGGGACGACGTAATCCACGTCCTTGGGGAAACCCGCCTTCAGCCTGTCCATCGTCGCATAGATGCCGTTGGCGACGTCAAGCGCGTTGCTCCCCGGGGCCTGGTACACGAGGAGATAGGAGGCGCTTTTGCCGTCGACAAAGGAGTTGCTCGCGTAGGCGAACTTCCCGAGCTGGACCCTCGCGACGTCCTTCAGGCGTACTTCGGATCCCTCGCGCGGGTTTGAGCGGACGATGATGTTCCGGAACGCATCTTCGCTGCTCAGGCGGCTGTTCGTGAATACCGTGTACTCGAACGCCTGCGTGTTCCTCTGCGGGGGGGCCCCCACGGAACCGGCGGCGATCTGGATATTCTGCTCCGCAAGAGCACTGACGACGTCACCCGTGGTGAGGCCGAGCTGGGCCATTTTGTCCGGATCCAGCCAGATCCGCATGCTGAAATCGTCCGCGCGGGTGAAGACGTCACCGACGCCGTTCACGCGCAGGAGCGCGTCGCGGACGAATATGTTCGTGTAGTTGTCAAGAAAAGGGACGCTGTGCGTCCCTGCGGGGGAGTAAATCGCAACAAGGAGAAGAATACTGGGATTCCGCTTCCGGGTCGTGAGACCCAGCCGTTTCACGTCGTCCGGGAGCTGCGGCGTGGCGATCCCCACCCTGTTCTGAATGTCGAGCGCGGCGATGTCCGGGTTCGTCCCGACGTTCAGCGTGACGTTTATCGTCGTCCGTCCGTCGTTTGTGCTGTTCCCCACCATGTATGCCATTCCCGGGGTCCCGTTCACCTGGGATTCAATGGGGGTCGTCACCGTCTGCTCGACGGTCTGCGCGTCCGCGCCGTTGAACACGCCCGTGATCTGCACCGTCGGCGGTGTGATGTCCGGGTACTGGCTTATCGGGAGGTTGTAAAGCGCAATCACGCCGACGAGGACGATGACGATCGAGATGACGATCGCCGTTACCGGCCGCGCAAGAAATGTATTGGCAATCATCGTCTTATTTCGCCGATGCGGTTTCCGTCGTCGCCTTTGCCTGCGGCGGCACGACCGCGACGACGGCGTTATCTCTCAGCTTCTGCACGCCGTCCACGACAATCTGATCGCCCGGGGCGATGCCCCCCTTCGACACGACCATGTCGTTGATGCGCGCGCCGAGGGTCACCCTCCGCTGAACGACTTTGTCGCCGTTCAGTACGAACACGAAATATTCCCCCATCTGCTCCACGACCGCCCGGTACGGCAGAAGGACGGAACTCACGGGGCTCGTGCTCCGTATGCGGAGGTTGCATGTAATCCCCGCCTTCAGGACTTCATTCGGATTCGGAAAGATCACACGGACGCGGATCGTGCCCGTCTGCGGGTCGACCGCCCTGTCAATAACGCTCAGGCGTCCCGATTCCGGATACTCGGTACCGTCCGGGAGGACGATCGTGAACGTGGTATCGTGCGCGACGAACTTCTCCCCGAGCATGCCAGAGAACCGGGGGATCTGCTTCTGATCCACGTTGCAGTCGACGGCCATGGGGTCATCGGAGGAGATCGTGTTCAGAAGCGTCTGTCCCGCCGTGACCGAGGAACCGACTTTCACCTGGGAGAAGGAGACCGTCCCGTCGAACGGGGCTTCGATCACGGAGTACCGGAGATCGGTCTGCACGTTCTTCACGTTTGCCTCGAGCGCGGCCACCTGCATCCTCGCGGATTCAAGGTCTGCCACGGCGTGGTCGAGCGTCTGGCGCGCAATGGCGTCATTCTTCGCAAGGTCGTTGTATCTGTCGACGTCCTGCTGCATCTTCGAAAGGTTCGACCGTGCGGTATTCCGGTTCGCAACCGCCTGATCATACGCCGCCTGGTAATGCTGCCGGTCGATGGCGTAGAGCTTCATCCCCTTCCTGACGCGCTGCCCGTCTTTGAAGTCTATGCCGACAATGTAGCCTGACACCTGAGGACGCAGGTCGACCTGGTTCAATGCAAAGACCGTCGCGGGGTACACGTCGTAATAGGATGCGCTGCCGGTATCGATCTGGTAGACGGCAACGGGGACGCCGGCCGGCGGCTTCCCTTCCGCGCCCGAATGCCCGCCGCATCCTGCGAGGCCAAGGGAGAATGAGGCGATCGCAACCGCCTCAACAAGAATCGTGTGTGTCCGCATTGAGATATCGCTGAAAGTTAGTATTGAACTGTCCCGAGCGCTTTCTGCACGTCGAGTTTACTGCTCAGGAGCTGATAGAGCGCATCGGTCCTATTGAGCTCCGCGGTCCTCAGGTCGGTCTCCGCTGAGATCAGCTCCAGGTACGTCTTCGTGCCCGCCCTGTACTGGAGCTGGATGGTTTTGTAGACGTCGTCCGCAAGTGCGAGGTTCTCCTTCAGGACGTTGTACGTATTCAGGTTGCTCCTGTAGTCCGCGATCGCCTGCGCATACTGTGCGCTGACCGTGTTCTTGAACTGGTCGATGTCGTACTCCGCACGCCGCACCTCGAGGTTCGCCTGGCTGATCTCCTGCAGGCGCTTCCCGCCCAGGAAGATCGGCAGGGAGAGCTGGACGCCCACAAACGAGCTGGGGTAGTCGTGCGTGTACAGGGACGGTATTTGCGGACTCTGGTAGTTCATGGAGTAGTTGCCGAATGCGAAAATGGACGGCAGGAACCCCATGCTGCTGTAATGGAGATTGGCCTCCGCAAGGCTCTTCTGGAGCCGGAGAATCTGGTATTCCACCCTTGTCTCGTACCGGACCGTCTGCGTGGTGTCGATGAGTATCTCGCTCTCGGTCTTCGAGCTGTCGAACGCGAGCACAAGAGGCCCCGATCCGGGATATCCCATCTGCGCCTTGAGATATGCATCACGCGCTTTCAGGAGCTCCATGTTCTGCCGCCACTCCGCCTTTGCGTTGTTCAGCGAGACCGTCGCCCTCTTGTAATCGGTCTTGTCGACAACCCCTCCCTGATACTGCGCGAAGGCGTCCTTCAGGCTCTGCTCGAGCCGGAGGATGTCATCGTCAAGCACCCTGATTTCCTGGCGCGTCAGGAGCGCCGCATAAAACGCTTTGCTGACGCTGACGACAACGTCAATCGACGTGCTGGCCGTCCTGCGCCTGCTCTCGTCCCTGAGGTCTCCCGCCGTCGTTGCCGCAAGGAGAACGTCCCTGTTAAACAGCGTCTGCGTAGCGGAAAGGGACCCCGTTGATGCATTTGTCAGGCTCACGTTCAGGGGGGATCCCCCGACGATCGTAACGGGGATCTGGTAATAATGCTGCGCGCTGATATTCAGATTGATCTGCGGAAACCAGTCGGCAAGCTTGCCGCCGATAATCCGGTCCGTAATCTCCTCATCAAGGAGCGACTGCCGTACGGCGGGCTGATGTGCCAGCGCGTACCGCACACACTCACTGAGCGTCCCCTCCTGCAGCAGCGAATCATCGCCGGCCGTAGTCTGGCCGGAAGCCAGATCTCCGCAGACGAGCGCCGAGAAAAGAACGCACGACATGATTTTCATGCACCAGCCTTACAGTGTGGTACAGGGGAACCGGGGGAGGCTAACATCATTATAACGACGCCGGAAGCCTCTAAGTTCCCGCTCATATAAAGAGTATCCTGTCAAAACAGAAGATCATAGGCCAGCCGGAACCCGCGCGCGGGCTGCGGCAGGAAGTCCTTTATCACGGAAAGATTGTCCCTGTACGCCCTGTTGAACAGGTTGTCGCAGTGCACGCTGAGCGCGTGGACCTCTCCTCCGGAGGCGATTCGAACCCCCGCACCGCAGTTGAGGATTCCGTATCCAGGGGTCGGCGTGTCCCCGTCGCCGAGCCGGGTCTGGCGGGCGGCCAGACGCCACTCCAGAAGTCCCCAGAGTCCCCTCTCCTGATAGCGGAGGGAGAGAATCCCCCGGAAAGGGGGGGTGAAGGGGAGCGGGACGTTATTTTTCGTGTCTTCGGCGTTCACATAGTCGACGCTCCCGCGGAGGGCGAAATTCGCGGCGGGCTGGACGGAGATGCTCGCCTCAAATCCCATCAGGCGCGCATCGGTCGCCGAGAACTGGCGGACCGGAAAATTCTGCAGTGTGTCCCCCGTGAGGAAGGCATAGATATAGTTTCTGATGACGTTTATATACGGCGAGAGTTCGAGCGTGGCGGAGGAGGTGCGCGCTCTGAAGGAGACGTCAGCGCCGTAACCGGTCTCGGGCGAAAGATCCGCTTCACCCTTCGAATAGGTCGCGCTTGCAGCATCGAGCCCGTTCGCAAAAAGCTCCTGCACGGTGGGAGCCCGAAACGAGCGGGCGAGGCTCAGTGAAAGGGTCATCTCCGGGGAAAGCCGTGTCATTGCACCGAGCGACGCCGTCAAGGCGTTGGAGAGACGGGAGACATCCAGCGTCTGGAAAACCGAGTCCGGCGAATCTGCTGACGGGGACGTCCGTATCCTGTTGTAATCGAACCTGAGACCTGCCTGGACGCGCGTCTCTTCTGCGAGCAGATATTCTTCGTACAGATATGCGGCGATCCCCGTTGTGAGCGAGTTGGGGCCGAGGGGCATGTCGCCGTCGATCGTCAGATTCTCGACGTTCGTCCAGAGTCCCGCCACACCCTGAAAACCTCCGGCCGGCCGGTGCTGGATCTGGAGCGTTGCGTTGAACGCCTGCTTGTGGAAGTGGTTCGCCTGGAGGTCGGAGACACCCGTGGAGTCTTCGGCCGTGGGATACTCCGAATGATTGTAGTCGACATAGCCGGCATTGACTCTGACCTGCTGAACGAGAGTCCCATCCGCATCAAGGATGCCCCGGAATTCGACGGAGTTCTTCTTTTGCGCTATGCGGGACGTTGTCGGTGGGACGGTTTCCCAGAGGGGATTGGGCGGAACCCCCGGGATGCCGTAGTTCATTTCATAGTGTTTCGCGCCGATACCAAGTGAGCCGAAATCCCCCTGGTAAGAGTACCCGATGCCCGCCTCCTGAACATGATCGAACGACTGCGGCATGCGGTTGAGCGAGAACGGCTGACCGCTCCCGGGGTCGATGTATGTCCCTTCAGGGATGCGGACGTCCTGCGCATGGAGCCCGCCTGCCGAAATCCCCAGGGCATGCCCCCCGGAGCTCAGAACGCCGTTGAAGTATCCGGCATACTCATCGCTGACTGAATTCCCCGAGAGCGAGACATTCCCCGTGAACGTGTTGGATGAGGCCGCGGGGATGGTGTTCGTGAATACGTTCACAAGTCCTCCGATCGTGCTGGGGCCGTAGAGTATCGTCGCGGGGCCGCGCACGACGTCGATCTGCGTGATCTCCGCAGATTCGATAGGGACAGCGTGTGCGGGATCGTACGTTGATATGTCCCCCGTGCGGAGTCCGTTCTCGAGAACGAGGACCCTGTTGTCCGACAATCCCCGCAGTATGGGGCGCGTGGGGGCGGGGCCGTTCGATCTGACAGCCACGCCCGGGAGATCCGCAATTTTCTCGGAAAACCCGGACCCGGGGCTCTCATGGAGCTCAAGGAGAGATTTCGATTCCGCTGACTGATACTGGTCGTCCGCCGTGCGCGGATACGGAGATCCGGACACGACGATCTCCTCAGCCTCAATCGCCGTTTCAACGAGCTTTACGGCAAGGTCCGGGGATTCATCGTCGACGCGAACAGGGATCGTCCGGGATGCATATCCGATCACGCGGACAAAGACGGTATACGAGCCGCTGCGGACGCCGGGGAAAAGAAATCTGCCGTCGGCGCCCGTCCGTGCCGTCCGGTCGAGCTCCAGAAGGCGCACGGCGGCGCCGGCTATCGGTCCGTCTGTCCCTGATACCGTACCGTGTATAGATCCCCCAAGGACGCGCGGAGCCAAAACAAGAAGATACACAGCCGCACACAGCGGCAGGAGAATGCGATTCATACACCCCTCCGAGGTAGTAGGAGACCGGGATTTGTCCCATCCCCTGACGGGAATGAGGAGTCACTTATACCGGGAGGAGAGGGGGCGATTTGTCACGAATCGTGTGAGAGATACGGAGGGGGTGGTACGCGGGGGGAAGAGGCGCGGAGAGTACGAAAAGCGGGCGGATCTCGACGTCGGGCTCGAACCTGAACGCCTTCGGGGCGTTCTCTTTATCGAATGACTCCCAGGTGAAGACCGAAGCCGTGATGGAGCTTGATTGCGACTCCTTCGGATGGTTCGCCTCGTATTCGTCATCGAACAACTCGACCTGGAAGGCGAAATAGTTCGCCGCCAGGACGAGGGCAATGACATGCCATGCGAGGCGACGCATCATTGAAGCGGGGGATTGTGATTCAAAGAACGGAAATCTGATCTACTGTTCCGTCGTGGTTTTCTTCCGCGAATAGGTATTTGTCGCGTATCCGTAGAACGCTTCGGCGCACTCCGACAGTGTCTCCGACAGCGTAGGATGCGGGTGAACCGATTCCGCGAGGTCCTTTGCCGTGGCGCCCATCTCGATCGCAAGCACCCCTTCGCCGATGAGCTCCCCCGCTCCCGAGCCGACGATTCCGACGCCGAGTATACGCTCCGACTCGGGATCGATGACGAGCTTCGTCATGCCGTCGGTGCGGTCGAAACTGAGCGCGCGGCCCGATGCGGACCAGGGGAACTTCGACACTTCGACATTTATCCCCTTCTGCTTTGCTTCCGACTCCGTGAGCCCGCACCACGCAAGCTCGGGATCCGTGAACACGACGGCGGGGATGATGATATCGTCGGACGTGCTCATCTCTCCCGTGATGACCTCAACGGCGATGCGCGCCTCCTTCGACGCCTTGTGCGCGAGAAGAACGCCCCCGGCGACGTCGCCGATGGCGAATATCGACGGGTCCGCAGTCCGCTGGTGGTCGTCCACGGTGATGAAGCCCTTTTCATCACGCTGCACGCGTGTATTCTCGAGTCCCAGGTCGGCGCAGTTCGGGACGCGCCCGACGGAGACAAGGACGCGGTCGTACAGCTCTTCCTTCTTCTCTCCGTTCACTTCCAGATTCACCTTGATCTGTTTCCCGGCCGTCGCCATTTTGACGACCTTCGTCTTCACGCGGATCTCACGGAAGAGCTTCGCCGCCCGCTGCGCGACCGGGCGCGCAAGATCCGGATCGGCCCCGGCGAGTATGCCGTCAAGCGCCTCGACGACAACGGTGCTGCTCCCCAGCGTCGCGTAGACGGTCCCGAGCTCCATCCCGATATACCCGCCGCCGACAACGAGGAGGTCCTTCGGGATCTCTTCCAGCTCAAGCGCCTCCGTCGAGGTCATGACCCGCGGATTCCCCAGGTCGAACGCGCCCGGCATGGCCGCCTTCGACCCGACGGCGATTATCGCCTGGTCGAACGTGATGAACTGCTGTCCGCCGGAGGTCTCCACACGGAGCGTCGTGGAATCTTCGAAGTATCCCCGTCCCTGCATCACCTCGACGTTTCTGCGCTTCGCCAGCCCCGTGATCCCGCCTGCGAGCTTGTCGAGTATCGTCTCCTTCCACGCCCGCATCTCATTCAGGTCGATGCGCGGCTTTGCAAAGTGAATTCCCCTGATCGAAGATTCCTCCGCCTCGGCGACAAGCTTCGCCGCGTGAAGATACGCCTTGGACGGGATGCACCCCCTGTTCAGGCAAACGCCCCCCAGGCGCTTCTCCTGCTCGACCATGATGACTTTCTTCCCTTTGTCCGCCGCATAGAACGCCGCCGCGTACCCGCCGGGACCTGCGCCGAGAACAACAATTTCCGTCTTGATGGATTTCACGTTTTCCATTTCCTCCGTATCCTGGATTGGGAATCAGAGCCTTCCGATCTCATGCTCAGATCTTGACGTCCGCGTCTTTGATGTTGCCGAATTCCTTCACGAGATCGACGATGAACCGGGCGGCGTTCGCGCCGTCGTTCACCCGGTGGTCGTACGAGAGCACGATGGGCATCATCGTCCGCTGCACGATTTTCCCCTCCTCGACGACGGGCTTCACGACGCCGCGCCCCATCCCGAGTATCGCAACCTCGGGCGTGTTCACGATGGGGGTGAAGTAGGCTCCGCCGATCCCCCCCTGGTTGGATATCGTGAACGTCCCTCCCTGCATCTCCTCCAGAGCGACCTTCCGCGCACGTGTCCGTTCCGCAAGGGCGGCAAGCTCCGCCGAGAGCTGGAATATGCTCTTCTTATCAACTTCACGGAGCACGGGAACGATGAGTCCCTGCTCGGTGTCGACAGCGACCCCGATATTGTAATAGTTCTTGAGGACAATCTCCCCGGCGGCTTCGTCAATGCTCGCATTGAACGAAGGATGCTTCTTCAGTGCCGCAACGACGGCGCGGAGAGCGAACGACGTGAGCGTGAGGTGCGCATTCTTCGCCTGGTACGGCGCGGCGTATTTCTTTCTGAGCGCGAGAAGATCCGTGACATCCACTTCCTCGAACTGCGCGATATGCGGGACCGTGCTCCACGACTCGACCATCTTACGGCTTATCGATTTCCGGAGGATCGACATCTTCTGCTTCGTGACGGGCCCCCACTGCGCAAAATCTATGCTGACGGGCGTGGGTTTCACCCCCGGCACCGAGACGGCCGGAGGAACCGGGGGGCGCCCTTCGAGAGCGAGCTTCTGTATCTTCTGGACATAGGCACGGAGGTCGGACATGACGATGCGGCCTCCCCGCTCGCTTCCGGGGACGCGATACAGGTCGATCCCGAGTTCCCGCGCGATCTTCCGGAGAGAAGGGGACGCGGGGGGAGGAGCTGACGCCGGATGAACAACGGGAAATCCGCTCTGACCGGCAGGCAATGGCCCTGACGCGACGGGCGCTGCCGGAGCTGCGGGCTGAGGTGCGGGGGGAGGGACCTGCACGTCGATTGACGGATGCTCATCGGCATCATCACCGACAGAAGCATCGATCGCGTGCGGCGGCGCCGATGCCGCGGCGGCACCTGCACCGTTCTCGGAGAGAACGAGTATCAGTCCTCCGACTTTTATCTCCTCCCCCTCTTTGACGAGAATTTTTGTAACCGTCCCCGCCGCGGGGGCGGGAATTGTCGCGACCGCCTTTTCGCTTTCGATCTCAAGGACCGGCTGGTCTTTCTTGACCAGGTCCCCCACCTTCACAAACACCGTCGCGATGACACCGGAATCCGCGCCTTCACCGAGGCGTGGCAGACGGACATCCATGTATGATCTCCTTTGAAAGACTCCCGGACCGCCCTAGACAAGCTGCGGAAACGCTTTTTCCGGATCGATGTTCAGATCTTTGATTGCCTTCTCCACGGCCTCCATCCTGATCTCACCCTCCGTGGCAAGGGCGTACAGCGTGGCGACAACTGTCATTTCAGCGTCGATCTCAAAGAACCGCCGCAGCGCGGGGCGCGTGTCGCTCCGCCCGAACCCATCGGTCCCGAGCGTCGTGAGCCCGCCGGGGACCCACGGCGCAATCTGATCCGGCACGATCTTCATGTAGTCCGACACGGCGACAAAGACTCCCTCCTCATGCTCGAGAAGGTTCTCGAGGTAGGAGGTGCGCGGTGTTTCACCAGGGTGAAGCATGCTCCACCGTTTCGCCCGGAGCGCATCGTTCCGGAGGAGCTTGTAGCTCGTCGCGCTCCAGACGTCTGCGTTCACGCCGTACCGTTCTCCGAGTATCTCCTGGGCGCGGAGGGCCTGATTCATGATCGGCCCGCTNNTCGTTGTAGAGCGTAAGATAATAGAAGACCTCTTCCCCCTCACCATACATGCGCCGGAGTCCGTCCTGTATGATGACCGCGGTCTCATAGGCGAACGCCGGATCATACGTCACAAGGTTCGGCACCGTGCTCGCAAGTATGTGGCTGTGCCCGTCCTCGTGCTGGAGTCCTTCGCCGTTGAGCGTCGTCCTCCCGGCCGTTCCGCCGAGCATGAAGCCCTTCGCGCGTATGTCGCCGGCGGCCCAGGCAAGGTCGCCGATCCGCTGGAATCCGAACATCGAATAATAGATGTAGAAGGGGATCATCGGCTCCCCAAGGCTCGCGTACGCGGTCCCCGCGGCGATAAACGAGGCCATCGCCCCGGCCTCCGTAATCCCCTCTTCGAGTATCTGACCGTCCTTCGCCTCGTGATAATAGAGAAGGGACTCGCTGTCCACCGGCTCGTAGAGCTGTCCCTTCGAGGAGTAAATGCCGATCTCGCGGAAGAGGGGGTCCATGCCGAACGTCCGCGCTTCGTCGGGGATGATGGGAACGATCCTTCTGCCGATGTTCTTGTTCCTGAGGAGCATGCCGAGCAGCCGGACGAACGCCATCGTCGTGGAGACCTCGAACCTCTCCGAGCCCTTCAGGAATTCCGCGAACTGAGCGATGGGAGGGATCTCCAGCGGGTGCTTCACGACGCGGCGCGCGGGGAGGTAGCCACCGAGGACATTCCGCCGTTCCTGGAGATACTGCATCTCCGGGCTGGATGCCGGGGGCCTGTAAAACGGCGTCTCCGCAACCTCCTCGTCGGCAATGGGGATATTGAACCTCGTTCTGAACTCCCTGAGCTCCTTCTCGTTCAGCTTCTTCTGCTGGTGCGTGACGTTCCGGCCTTCCCCCGCCTCGCCGAGCCCGTATCCCTTGACGGTCTTCGCGAGCACAACGGTGGGACCACCTCTGAAATCCACGGCGGCACGGTACGCGGCGTGGACCTTTTTCGGATCATGTCCCCCGCGGAGGAGCTTCCGGATCTGTTCGTCCGTAAGATGGTTCACCATCTCGGCCAGCTCGGGGTATTTCCCGAAGAAGTGCCGGCGGGTGTAGCTTCCCGGTTCGACGGAGTATTTCTGGTAATCCCCGTCGACCGCCTCCTCCATCCTCCTGAGGAGCAGCCCCTTCTTGTCGGCCGCGAAGAGGGGATCCCAGTCGGACCCCCAGACCACCTTGATCACGTTCCAGCCTGCACCGCGGAACGCGGCCTCGAGATCCTGTATGATCTTCCCGTTCCCGCGAACCGGGCCGTCGAGCCGCTGGAGGTTGCAGTTCACCACCCAGACGAGGTTGTCAAGCTTCTCGCGTGAGGCGAGCGTGAGCGCGCCGAGGGTCTCGGGCTCATCCGATTCGCCGTCGCCGACGAAACACCAGACACGGGGCTCCTCGCCTTTGATAAACCCGCGCGATTTGAGATAGCGGTTGAACCGGGCCTGATAGATCGACAGGATGGGCGCGAGCCCCATCGACACGGTCGGGAATTGCCAGAACTCAGGCATCAGGTAGGGATGAGGATACGAGGAGAGTCCGCCCCCGGGGGCGAGCTCGCGGCGGAAGTTATGAAGCTGGTCGGCGCCGATCCGCCCCTCAACGAATGCGCGGGCGTACATGCCGGGCGCACCGTGCCCCTGAAAGTAAATCATGTCGGCGGGGCGTTCACCTTCCCCGCCGCGGAAAAAATGATTGAACCCGACCTCATAGAGCGTGGCGGAGGACGCGTAGGTGGAGATATGCCCGCCGAGACCGGCGTACATCCTGTTCGACTTCACAACCATCGCCATCGCATTCCAGCGGATATAGCTCTTGATCCGCCGTTCGATCTCCCTGTTTCCCGGATAGGGAGGTTCTTTCTCGGGGGGGATCGTATTCATGTAGGGGGTCCGGACGAGAGCGGGAAGGGTCAGCCCCGATTCCCGCAGGTGCTCGTTCAGCTTCTCGAGGGCGAGAGCGACGCTCCCCGGTTCCTTGTCCCTGAGCGCCGTCTTGAGTATGAACTCAAGCGACGTCAGCCACCCGTTGTCTCCCCTGCCGTTCCTTCCTTGCGTGAGAGAGTCAGGTTCCTTATTTTCAGTTTCCATCACGGTGTCGATTGTTGTTTATCGGGAACAGCGCCAGCAATGACGCGTAATGTACTTTTTTCCGGCTACGCATTCAAATCAGGCTCGCACGTACAGTGCAATTCGTCGAATTCTCCCCCCCCGGGGCCGCATCCCAGATCGCTCTTGATGAAGCTCTTCTCGACCTGCGGGAGAACCAGAGCGGTGAAGGCTTCCTCCGTTTCTGGGAGCCCTCCGAGCCGTGCGTCGTCCTCGGGAGGATGAACATCGCCGATCGCGAGGTCAGGCTCGACAGGTGCCGCTCGCGCGGGGTCCCGGTCTTCCGGCGTTCCAGCGGAGGGGGGACCGTCGTCCAGGGTCCCGGGTGCCTCAACTTCTCGCTTGTGCTGAACATCAGGGACGATCCGCGGCTTGCCCATGCGGCCACAACGAATGACTTTGTGCTCGGCCGGACCGCCGGGGTCATAAGCTCCCTTGCCGGAGAAACAGTCGCCGTGAGGGGACTAAGCGACCTCACGATCGGAGGGCGGAAGATCTCAGGGAACGCCCAGCGCCGCCGGATCCGCGCGATACTCTACCACGGCTGCATACTTCTCGATCTCGATTTTGCCCTCATCGAAGACCTTCTCCCCCTCCCCTCCCGGGCGCCGGACTACAGGGGGGGAAGGAGCCACACCGAATTCCTCCGCAACCTCAGGATCAGCGCCGAGGCGCTGAAAGACGCACTCAGGAGATCCTGGGGGGCCGAAGTCCCGGCCACCACGATCCCCGTCAAAGAGACTGAACGGCTTGCGGCGGAAAAGTACCTCAATCCCGCATGGACGTACAAATAAAAAGCCCCCGCAAATTCCGGAGGCCTCTCATCCAGCGTTGTCTGCGTCACCAGAAAGAACACCACGGGGGGCGAAAGAATTCGCATCGGCAGCCTCCGGGACAAATCGGCTAAAATATAAGAAAACATCAGGGGAAATCAAAGAGACGCCTATTGCCGCGGCGGGAATCCGCCGGCGTTACGCGCGCTTATATAACCTCAACAGCGGATCCTTCGAGCCAGCCCACCTTCCCATCCGCTAGCCTCACTTTTGACCAGCTCCCCACCCTGTCCACAAGCTGCACCTTCACTCCGGCGTGAAGCACGAATGCATCGGAGCTCTTTGCGTCCGGAGAGTTCTTGACCGTGACGATCGGGGACATCACGACCGCCTCGTCTGCCCGTGTTGCATCGCCGTAACGGGCGACGAGGACAACCAGAAAGAAGAGGAAGACAAGAAGGAATCCCGACCCGGTGAGAACCGCGATTTTCCTGAGGGCATACGTGCGCGCCAGGAAAAAGACCGATATCATGACGGCGACGAGCAGATAGAAAAGATAGACGGTCAGCGTCAGACCGGCAAGGGAGAAGAAATTCTTGATCCCGTCCCAGTAATCCCACACGAAGAGCCGCGGCGCCGGCTCGATCCTGTCCGTGATCATCATGTTCGCGATCTGCAGGTTATGGCGCAAATCGTCATCCCCGGGAAGGAGCCGCCTTGCCCTTTCGTAGTTCAGGATCGCCGCCGGTATCGAGCCGCTCTTGTAACAGGCGTTCCCGAGATTGTAAAACAGGTCGGGGCTTTCGTAGCCGCCGCTCAGTATCGCGCCGTACGCGTCACGCGCCTCGGTGAACTTCCCCTGCTGGTACAGCTGGTTCGCACGGCGGAACTGCTCGTCCGGCGACTGGGCCCGGAGCGCGTTCGACGCTGCGAGGATCAGGAGGAGAACGGGGAATGTGCGGAGTCTCATCGGAGTATTCGTTCCAGTGCCACGATGATGCGCTGCGCCTCGTCGTACGTCCGTTGCATGACGGCAAGGTCAAGACTCGTGGGGGCGAAGCGCGCAAGGTCGCATGTTTCGAGAAGCGCTTTGAGCGACGTGATGATGTCCGCCTGCACGCCGCGGAGCCCGAGCTCCGCGACAGCCCCTTCAATCGAAAACGCCGACTGGGGGATGTTCAGCTTGTCCCCCAGGTATTTCCAGAGCGCTTTCGAGATCTCGCCGTAAAACCTGAGCCTCTGGTTGCTGGCCGGAGCGCCGGAGGAGCCCTTTTCCTTCAGGAGATACTCCGCCTGCTTCAGCCCCTTCTTCGCCACCTTGATTGCCCGGCGGTTCCTGTAGCCGGCCTGATCCAGCATTTCGGCCTTACGCTGGCGGGCGTAAACGAATGCCCCTCCGGCACATGCAAGCGGGAGGAGGAGCATTGCAATGAGCACGCCGTTCGTGCGGAAGTGTTCGCCCCTCCGGGAGAAATCAGGCTCTTCCAGCTTGATGAACCTGACATCCTGGCTGAGGAGACGGACGTCCTCCTGCGAGCCCGCGGAGATCAGCGGTGTGACAGCGGCCGCCCCCTGCTCGACATTCAGCTCGATCTGCGGCGAGTGGAGGCGCACGTATTCCCGCTTCGAGGGGTCATAGTACGAAAACGTCACCGGCTTGACGACCTTCATCCCCGGGTAGCGCGGAATCAGAAGGTATTCGAATGTCTTGCTCCCGGATATCCTGTCACCCGTCCTGTTGATGTTGTCGGAGACCTTGGGCGTGTACTGCTCGAAATCCGCGGGNNGCGAACTGCCCCACCGCACCTTTGAAGTCAGGCGGGGGATCCGGGGGGAGAGGGTCGACCCTGATTTTGATGGGATCGCTCTTGACGACGTAGTTGACCTGGCGCCCGAACGGATCCCGGAAGAAGGACTCAAACGGGTCCGTCGACCGGCGGTCCTGAATCTGCACGGCGGCCTGCACTTCCATCGGACCGATCTCGAGCTCCCCCGACTGCGTGGGGAAGAGGGCGGTCCGCTTGATGATGCCGACCCGGAACTGTTT
>PMJQ01000050.1 GCA_003157485.1 Ignavibacteriota bacterium | reverse complement strand
GTTTCAGCTTTCTGCCGGCGATGATTGCCGTGAATTTGTCTATCGCCACGCCCGGTTGACCGCCCTGAATGTGAGATTCTGTTCAAGAACTGCTTAAGATAGACGGATTCCCCCTAAGAAACAAACTCGCGGATAGCATCATCAAAAAATTGACTCGAATGTACTCGCTAGGACATCGCCGGCAATTTGATACTCTGTTGATTCATCTGTATACTTGTCAGCACCCTGCTTCTCATCACGGAGAGAATAGTGAGCGCTGAACAAATCGTCGAGCGCGGCAAACCCGCGAGCTACGGCCAGGAGATAACGAAGAGAAGGGCCCGGATCGTCGAAAAGTTCATTTCGCTCGGCGGGAAAACGATTCTCGATTTCGGATGCGGAAACGGTGCGCAGACCGTCGAGCTCGCGAATCATGCGAGCGCTGTCATCGCCTGCGATATCGATCCGTCCGACATCGAAGTGCTCCGGACATTTGCGCGGGAGAATGGCATCTCCAACGTTGTGCCCGTTCATTACGACGGCAAATCGCTCCCCGTGGAGGATGAGTCCGTGGACGCGGCGGTAAGTTTTGCGGTGCTGGAGCACGTTTCTGACGAGAAAAATGCGCTTCGGGACATACTGAGAGTTCTTAAGAAGGGGGGGGACTTTGTGATTTCCGTCCCCAACAAGTGGTGGATATTCGAGACGCACGGTGCTCGTCTGCCGCTCCTCCCGTGGAACCGCGTCCCCTTTTTCTCCTGGCTCCCTTCTGCGATCCACCGGCGATATGCCATGGCGAGAATCTACACGCTCGCGGGAATCGTCAATCTGCTCAGCTCAAACGGATTCGAGGTCAGGAAGACCTGCTATATGACGGCGCCCATGGACGTCGTTCCATGGCCCGCGGTTCAGAAACTCATGCGAAATCTAATATTCCGGGGAGATACGACACCCCTCCCCAATCTCTCCACCGAGATATTTGTCCATTGTCGGAAGCCGTCAGCATAGAGACGCCACGACTGCTGCGGACGGAACTTCCACTGCACGTCGTCGTATACATCAACGGAAACACTTCATATTTTCCTTTCTCTTCAGAGGTCCACCCATGACTTCACTGCACAGACTGCTCATTGTTGCCGGAATTGCGTTATCTGTTGGATCGCCTTCCCTTGCAAGTCCCACGGGTCCCGACGGCGGACAGGGTGGAGACAAATCTGCCCCGCGCGTGGTCGAAATGCCCGGGACGCACCTCCTCACGGTCCATTCTTCGATCGTGGGCCGTGACTACGACCTGTATGTCGGCTTCCCGAGGCACTACGCTGACACGACCCGGAGATTTCCGGTTGTGTACATTCTCGACGGCCAGTGGGATTTCCAGCTCGTCAACGCCATCAACGGGGGACAGTACTATGATGGATTCATCCCCGAGGTGATCCTCGTCGGGATCACGTGGGGAGGAGAACACCCGAACTACGACAGCCTCAGGGCGCTGGACCTGACACCGACGCAGATCAAGCAGATGCCGTCCAGCGGAAACGCGGCGAAATTCCTTGCGGCAATCAAAGGGGAATTGATACCGTACATCGACTCGAAATACCGTACCGACAAAAAAGACCGGACGCTCATGGGAAGTTCACTCGGAGGCCTCTTCACGCTCTACACAATGTTCAAAGAGACCGACCTCTTCAACCGTTATATCCTGACGAGTCCTTCCATCTCATGGGACAACAGCGTTCTCTATACGTATGAGGAATCCTATCATGCGCAGAACACCCGGCTTCCGGTGACCCTCTTCATGGCGATGTCTTCACTGGAGGGAATTGAAACCATATTCAACAATTTCGTGGACAGCCTGAAGTCCCGGAACTACAAGGACCTGAGGTTCGACACGCGTGTCATTGAGGGGATGGGGCACTCGGGGAGCAAACCGGAGGGGTACACGCGCGGCATGCAGTTCGTATTCGAGCCCTCCTCGGTGCATGTTGATCCGTCGAAGATGAAGGCATTTGTCGGCAAATACCGCTTGAACCCGCAGATTGCTGTGGACGTATCCATCGAAAATGACCACATGGTCCTGTTGGCCCCCGATGGCTCAAAAATCGCGCTCTATGGAGCTTCTGATAACGAGTTCCATGTGAAGGGGATGTACCTCCACGTCAAATTCCTCAGGGACAAGGCGGGAAAAGTCACAGGCGCGCACGTCGAGCAATTCCAGGGCGGGTTCGACCTGACAAAGGAAGGTTAGTCGCTCCCGCCTGAAAGGTGGGAAGGCATATGTATAAAGCAGGCCCGGCGAGAGAGGTTCGCCGGGCCTGCATGTAATGAATGTTCGGTTAGTGCAGCAAAATGAGCTTTTTCGTCTGGATAAAATCCCCCGCCTGCAAACGATAGAAGTACACCCCGCTTGCAAGTCCTTCTCCGCTGAACCTTGCTTCGTGATTCCCGGCTTCCTGCGCCTCATCGACGAGCGTGATAACGTTTTGTCCAAGTGTGTTGAACACCGAGAGCGAAACAACGCTTCGTTTCGACAGCGCGTACCGAATAATCGTTGTCGGGTTGAATGGATTGGGGAAGTTCTGGAACAGAACGGTAGACGACGGGAGATGATTCTCGGCCCCTATGGACGAAAGCGGTCGGGGAATTTCCCCGACGTACCATCCATAGGAAAGAGTACCGACGTGAATTCTGTATTTGTCCCCCCTCCGTTCGATGAACAACTTTGTCCGCGAAGAATCGAATACCCCCGGGAACACAAGCGCACTCCAGGTAGAGCCGGCGTTCGTTGACACCATGAGCCCGCCTGCGCGTGCGCCCATTCCCCGCATCGTGGCACAGATGAATGCAGGATCATCGGGGGCGATTTGTATATCGTTGACATACCCGTCGGTGCTAACCGAGGGAAACCCGCCGGGATTCCAGTGAAGACCCTGATCGGTCGACCTGTAGACGGTCGACAGGCTGCCGTAATACATGATGCTGTCATTGCCGGGAGTGATGGCAATCGAGATGATATTATCTTTCGCCCGCTGCGTCCAGGTTTTCCCGCTGTCCGCTGACACGTAGATCCCGGTTCCAGGAAGATAATTGATGATGTCCCCGGTCACGATCAGAGAAGGATGAGTATCGGACACTTTCACCAGGTTTGTCTCGAAATACGCGTTTGAACCGCTCATGCCAGACAGGAGGCGCCAGGAATCACCGGAATTTGTGCTCTCCATGACCCCCCCTGGGACAGCGATAAGCACCCGGTTTGTATCGCGTTGTGATATCTCTATCGCTGCGGCTGCTACCGTGGAATCGGGGAGTACCTGCTTCCATGTGATCCCGCCGTCCCGGCTCCTGTAAAGCCCGGCAGGGGTTGTAAACGTGTTTCCGCGGGCCGCAAAGACCGTGTTCGGATTCAATGGATTTGCTTTCACAACCGTCGGCAGCGGGACGGAAAGTTGTGTCCAGCTCGAGCCGTCATTCGTCGACTTGTAAAGCAGACTTGGATCCCCGGCCACTGCGTACAAGACGTCCCCCCCCGGAGAGGTGACAAGAGACATGTCATACACCCGGCTGATGTTGGGCCCGTCTGCCAGGCGCCACCAGCTGTTTCCTTCGTCCCCCGATGCGAAGAATCCCCCGAAGCCTTCCAGAAAGAGTGAATTCGGGGTGACGCGGGCTGTCATGCCTCCATAGGGAGACACAAGTGTCCAGTGTACTCCGTCATCCGTAGTCCTGAAAACGCCGCAATCGGCGCACACAAAAACCGTCCCGGTGGTTTGGTCAATTGCAGCGCTGGTGATTTGACCGACCTTCACGCCGCCTGAATAGATACTGTCAAAGAGTGATACCCAGTTGCCGTCGAGCGCGCATCTGAACATGTTGGCGTCGTAAACATAAAACAGCGCCTCCGATTTCGGATTGAGCAAGACTGTTACGCGGGCGCCGGTATTGAGCGCTCTCGACGATGCGACGACGGAATCGACGCCGTTCTTCCATATGTGAATGATCCCGCTGATTTCGACCGCATAATGAATTGTTGAATCCGAACCATCAAAAACCAGGCTCGAAACAAATGCACCGTTGACCGGGCAAAACAAAGTCCAGGAGTCACCTCCGTCAGTGCTTCGGTATATTCCGGCATTTCCATAGGAGAGCACGCTAATGTACAGTTCATCTCTGTGAAAGTGTCTGGCCGATAGCGCTTTCACCGGGCTCCACCGCGGCA
>PMJQ01000132.1 GCA_003157485.1 Ignavibacteriota bacterium | reverse complement strand
CCGCAGCTGCGGGACGCCCTGAAGGCCGAACCTGTCTCCGATTCCGAGTGAGTACTTGTCGAGTTTCATTTTGTCATTCCCGTAAGCAAACCGGAGAGGGCCCGGGAGCCGCGTTCAATCACTCCGTTGTGAAGCACCACACCCTACCCGCGCCCCTCACCTCCCCGCCGGTTTCATCCACACGCCAGTAATACGTCGTGTGCGGCTCGAGAGGACCTGTAACGAAATCGGGAGATCCAAGCGTCTCCTTCAGGTCCGGCGGATTCGTTTTTCCCAGAGAAAGCCTGTGCAAGCGCGCATCCCTTCCGGGCGTCCAGGAGAGGCGTACGCCCGCCGGGTCGATCCCCCGGGCGTTATCGCGTGGCACCGGAAGGAACGCACAGGGGAGGAGCGACGGCATCGAGGCTTCGGGATCCCACCTCCCGCCGAATGTCCAGCGCGGGCCGATTTCATCGGCACGCGGGGCTCCCTCCGCCGAGCTCAGATTGTCGCTGAACCAGGGGAAGTCCGCGCTGTCCCGGTGACACCCGGAGAAATAGTGGCGGTCCCCCCACAGCCACTCCCGCGGGCTCGAGGGGGGGCGGTAAAACGGGCGGTCGGCCATGTTCTTCGAGAACCTGCAGTCGACAAGATAAATCGCCGCATCGAGGTGGTTCCGGCCCAGGGGGAACCCGGGAACCCCGTCAAAGAAGGAATCCCGTATCACGAATTTCTGGTCCCGGTTCCCGCTTCCGTCATGCCAGATGCTCGCACTCGGCGTGTTGTGCCCGAAAAACCTGGATGCGGTGATATAGCACCACCCCCGCGGGCAGACAAAGTCCACCCACCCCTCGAATGTGCACTCCGCGTGATAGTACATGCCGTCATCCCTGTCCCAGAGGCTCACCGTATCCCCGCCATCTGCAATCACCGTGCACCCGAGAAGCATGATACGGGTCCCCGCCCCCCTGATCGCGAACTGGTGTTTCGTGGACCCGAAGAGCGACCCGTAGTTATTGTGCACCGTGAGGTTTGCAATCGTGATATCGCTCACCCCCGTATCGATGTTGACCACTCCGGCCCCCCGGTCCCTCCCTTCGTGGTCCCTGTTCCAGTTCTCGCGGAGCTCCGCGAAGAGGATCCGGGTGCTGTCGCGCAGTTCCCCGACGAGCGTCACATGACTTTTCGTAATGTACACCTTCTCCGGGTACGTCCCTTTTCTGATGAATATTGTGACGTTGCTCCTGTTTCCCGCCGGGACGGCGTCGAGCGCAGCCTGGATTGTCGTGAAATCGCCGCTCCCGTCTCCGGCAACGATGATTTTCCCTTGTTCCGCCGCATGACCGGGTGAGAGCGGGAGAACCGCCAGTGCCGCTCCTGCGATCCACGTCGCCGCCACCGGGGAGCGCCTCATCGTCGCACCACCGCATCGGCGGAGACGCCGGCCCCGAGCTCAATGTTACCAGGCACCGACCCCTCCAGGGTGATCGCACCCGGACCCGACTCTTCAACGCGCAGGAAGGGTTGTGCCCCGACGGGGAGAGGAGCCCCGCTGATTGTCACGCCATGGCTTCTGGTGAACGACATCACGGGCCCGTGCGCGGGACGTATGCTCACGTGACGAAGGGCGGTCCCGTCCGCGTCAGTGCAGATGAGACCGGTCGCCGAGGTGATGACGACGCTGTCCAGCGTTATTCCCTGTACGGGCATGGAGACAAGGCCGAGGATGCGCACGGCAGTCTCCGCCCCGGCACAGACGATGTTTTTTATCAGCACATTCCGGAATTCCGGCAGATGTTCCCCCCCGTCATTTCCGGGGGGATCTCCGGCGGAGGCAGTCCCCGGACTGCTGGAATACAGGAGATCGAACAGTATCGCCTCCGCTCCGATCGAGGTCATCGTGATGCCGTCGATATAGACGTTTTCGATTCGTCCCCCCTTCCCCTTCGCCGATTTGAACCGGAGGCCGACGTCCGTCCCGTGGAAGCTGCAATTGCGGACTGCGATGTTGCGCGCTCCGCCGTACGTCTGGCTGCCGATGACGAATCCTCCGTGCCCGTGGTATACGACGCAGTCTGCGATGACGATGTTCTCGCACGCCGCCCCCGCCCCCTGCCGGGGGGAGAGTTTTCCAGGCTTCAGGCAGATAGCGTCGTCTCCGGCATTCACCAGGCAATCGTAGACAACCACTCTGCGGCAGGAGCTGATGTCGATCCCGTCTCCGTTCTGTGCAAACCACTCCGCGGTAACGGAGATGTTGCGGATCACGACATCCTCGCACTGGACCGGCTGTATATGGAACGAGGGAGAGTTGGTGTACGTCCCTCCGTCGATCAGCACATTCCGGCAATCGACGAGTTGAACCATGACCGGGCGGAGAAACTCGCGCGCGCGGAGGTAGTCATCGGCCGTCACCCCTTCCTTCCGGGAGAGCGACTTAACGTACTCCTCCCCCTCCATCGCCCCCCGTGAAGGGAACCATGTCCCCCCGTCGGCGCTCACAGCTCCGCCCGAGGTGAGGAGGCGCTGCCACTGGCTCCGAGTCATTTTTTCCTTCTTGACAGGGCGCCAGGATTCACCCTGGCCGTCAAACATCCCCCCGCCTGTGATCGCAACATTTTCGAGGCGGTACCCGTAAATGCACGCGATGCACCGGAAGCTCCTTGCTGTGCCATCGGGGCCGGCGATGAGCGGATAGTCTTCGAACCGCCTGCTGAAGAGAACCACCGCCCCCTTCCCGACGTGAAGCCTGATGTTGCTCATGAGACGGATGGGGCCGGTTAGCCAGATCCCCGGAGGGACGTCCACCGTTCCACCTCCCGCACCAGCACAATCGCGGATCGCACGCTGTATCGCATCCGTGTTCATAGTGACGCCGTCCCCGGCGGCACCATAGGACGTAATGCTCACAGTTCTGCGAGGGAAGGCAGGCTCACGGATATCTCCCATCGGGAAGGGGAGTCCTTCGAGATACTTCCGGGGTACATCGGCACCTGACTCCGGAGACGCCGCGCCGAATGCCAGACAGGCCAGAACCGGCCAGAGGGCGTTCACGATCCCCTCCCGGCGATATCGAGAAGCCACCGGAACAGGTTCCCAGCAGCTTTCGTATTGTCGTATCCCGGGGGAAGCCTCCGTTCATCCATGTATTCGTTGTAGAACCANNCCGCCTCAGCCGGCTTCTTCACGCGGAGCGTGCTCAGCTCTTTTATGAATATGCGCCTGACCCCGGCGAAAAGAGGATGAACGGGGAACCGGTCGAATGTCCCGGCGGCAAAGTCGCGGCCAACGACCCTGTTTCTGCTGTCTTCGTTGAATGTTATCCCGAACATCGCTGCCAGCGCATTCAGATGAACGAATTCGGCGTTCCCGCGGTCATTGCCCATCAGGACGAGAACTCCCCCCTCCCTGACCCACTTCGCGATCAGCGTGATGTCGGCCGGCTGTATGTAGTTCGGCGCCCGGGTCTCGAGGGGAGTGTCGGGGTCGACGATGAGATAGATGGACGCGCGTTGCAGGGCCGCGCGTGACGGCGCCCGGCACAGCGTGTCGATCCGGGCTCCTGATCGCGTGAGGATGTTCCCCAGTATCGAAAATCCGGAGTT
>PMJQ01000173.1 GCA_003157485.1 Ignavibacteriota bacterium | reverse complement strand
CGTGTCGCCGTTCGTGGATTTCACCTCGAAGACTCCGTCGCCGAGCTCGAGAATCGAGACATCAAATGTCCCGCCGCCGAGATCGTATATCGCGACCTTCATGTCCTTATTCTTCTTGTCGAGGCCGTAGGNNGCCGGGACGGTGATCACCGCCTCGGTGACTTTCTGCCCCAGGTAATCCTCGGCCGTCTGCTTCATCTTCTGAAGCACCATCGCACTGATCTCGGGAGGGGAATAGACCCGGTCCCCTACCTGTACGCGCGCCGTGTTATTGTCCCCCTTCACCACCTTATAGGGGACAAGCTTCATCTCCTCGCTCACTTCGTCGTAGAACCTCCCCATAAACCTCTTGATTGAAAAAACTGTATTCTGGGAGTTCGTGACAGCCTGCCGTTTGGCGGCCTGCCCGACGAGGCGTTCCCCGTTCTTGGCAAATGCCACGACGGAGGGGGTGGTCCTTCCTCCTTCGCTGTTTGCGATCACTACGGGGTCACTCCCCTCCATTACCGCAACAACGGAGTTCGTAGTCCCCAGATCTATTCCTATGATTTTACCCATTACTCTACTCTCCTCATTATGGACGTGCTTGCATTCAGTTCATGCTGAGAAGAGAACCAATTCATATGCCACAAACCCATGAATCAGACGCGCCTGTAAGTCGTTTCACCACAATAGATTGCATATGGTGCTCAATCTGCTCTTCTGAACCGCGGAAGATATGTGACAGACTGGCGCGGTCTTTCTGACAATAATTCATAGAACTACTGTGTCACTGGCATTCTGTCAGCAGGATTCATCAACCTTGACTTTTGCCGGTCGATTGTCTATCATCGGAGGTTCTTCCCGGAAGATTCCACAGTGAACTCTCCTGCCTCACTCCTCGACACGGCTGCGCTCAAGAAGAAGCTGAACGGGCGTAAGTTCGGATCGAAGATATATTCATTCGAGACCATCGATTCGACAAACAACTGCGCCAGGGCGCTGGCGGGGTGCTGGGCGGAAGAGGGGACGCTCGTCCTGGCAGAGAGGCAGACGGCCGGCAGGGGGAGGCTCGGACGGACCTGGCTGGCCAACCCCTATGAAAACCTCACGTTTTCGATCATTCTCAGGCCCACGCTCCCCCCCGAGGCACTCAATCTTCTCCCCCTCTATGCGGCGGTCGCCGTCGCCGAGGCGATCGAACACGAATCAGGCCTCTCCGTCGAATGCAAGTGGCCAAATGACCTGCTGATCGGCGGGAAGAAGACCGCCGGGATACTCCTTGAAGGCTCGCTGAAAGAAGAGGGGCTCGACTACGTCGTTCTCGGCATCGGCGTCAACGTCAACCAGACGACGTTCCCGGAGGACATCTCCCCCAGGGCAACGTCTCTCAAGGTGCAGGGTGGCCGGGACATCGACAGGATAAGGCTCCTCCGCGAGATACTGAGGACACTCGAGATCCACTACGCGGCGATCATGAAAAAGGGATTCCACAATCTTCTCCCCCTCTGGCTCTCCCGCACGACGATGATCAACAAGGAGATTTCGGTCACGCAGGACGGGGCAGTGATATCCGGAATCGTCAGGGGACTCAGCCCGGAAGGGGCGCTTATACTCGACGCGGGGGGGACGGAGAAAACGCTCTTCGCAGGCGACGTCACAATACTCGGATCCTGAAATCGTCAATGCTTCTTGCCATCGATGTCGGTAACACGCACACGGTAATCGGCGTCTACGACGGGGAGAAACCCGTTGCGGACTGGCGGATGGCCAGCCTGACCCACCGCACGGTGGACGAGAACTGGCTCACGATAAAGAGCTTCTGCGCCGACAGGGGGATCCCTGTAAGCGCAATCGACGGCGTCGGCATATCGTCCGTCGTCCCCGACCTCACAGGCGTGTTCGAGTCGCTTGCCCGCAAATACTTCGGAGTGGAACCCGTCACCGTCACCGCCTCGCTCGACCTCGGCATCAGAGTCCTCTACACGGATCCATCCGCCGTGGGGGCGGACCGTCTCTGCAACGCCATCGCCGGGTTCAGGAAATACGGCGGTCCGCTCATTGTGATTGATTTCGGGACTGCAACGACGTTCGACGTGATATCCGCCACCGGGGACTATTTGGGGGGAGTCATCACGCTGGGGCTCGAATCCACCGCAGGGGAGCTCCACCGCCGTGCGGCCCGGTTGCCGAAAATCGAGCTCCGTTTCCCCGCTTCGGTCATCGGGAAAGAGACGGAAGCCAGCATGCAGTCCGGCGTGATGTTCGGCGCCGTCGACGCAGTCGAGGGAACCGTGCGGCGGATCGCCGCCGAACTGGGGGGCAAGCCGAGAGTGATTGCGACCGGGGGGCTTTCCGCGCTTGTCGCGGAACGGACGACGGTAATCGAGGCCTGCGAACCCTCGCTCGTTCTCGACGGGGTCCGGCTTATCTACGAGAGGGTAAAGCGGAAAGGGGTTGCAGATGGCGCTGGCGCGAAAGAGCGCGCTGGCGCCAAAAGAGGTGGCGCCAAAGAAGGTGGCGCCAAAGAAGGTGGCGCCAAAGAAGGCGCCACAGGCGCCACAGGCCCAGGCACAGGCACAGGCATCAGGGAGTCCCGAAAAGCCTGACTGAGGCCTGGGCGAGCTGGACCAGGGGTGTGAAATAGAGCCCGAGCAGAAGCGTCGGGACGAGGAGGACGAGGAGAACCGCGCCCTGGATCCGGTTCAGCGTGATGGGCGGAGAAGAGGATTCCTCGGCACGGAGAAACATGTTCCTGAAGACACGGACGTAGTAATAGAGCGCGATGACGCTATTGAGCGCCGCCACGATCGCAAGCCACGTCCACCCGCCGTTGATGAGCGCCGCAAACAGGTAGAGCTTTCCGATGAACCCCGCCGTCGGCGGGAGCCCTGTCAGTGAAATGAGAAACACCGCAAGCGCCACCGCAAGATACGGGGACCGGGCGCCGATCCCCCTGTACTCATCGATATCCTCGCTTCCGGTCTTATCCGCGATGAGCATCACGCAGTAGAATGCTCCCAGGTTCATGAAGAGGTAGATGGCGAAGTAGACCATGATCGCCGCGAGCCCCTCGTTGCTCAGCACCACGACGCCTGTCAGCATGTATCCGGCATGCGCGATACTCGAGTAAGCCAGGAGCCGTTTCAGATTGTTCTGCCACACCGCCACCAGGTTGCCGATCGTCATCGAGAGGACGGCGAGTATCGCGATGAGATCGACCCAGTGCAATCCCTGCAGCATCGCCCACGTTCCAGCCGGAAGAGCCACGGCCCCCGCGTCGATGAACGTCACCTTGAAGAACCGGATCATCATGGCAAAGCCACCCGCCTTCGACGCAACGGAGAGAAACGCCGTGATCGTAACGGGAGCCCCCTCGTACACGTCCGGCGTCCAGTAGTGGAAGGGGACGGCGGAAATCTTGTAGCCGAACCCGGCCAGCGCGAGTATCCCTGCGATCAGGAGCGTGAGCGAGGCGGCGCTTCCTGCTGCGAAAACGTGCGGGAGGGCGCGGTTGATCGCGGCGAGGTCGAGCGATCCGGTCAGTCCGTACATGAGCGAAATGCCGTAGAGCATCAGCCCGGAGGAGACCGCACCGTAGATCAGGTACTTGAGCGACGCTTCGCTCGAGTCCTGCGCCTCACGCGTGTACCCGGTGAGCAGGTAGGAACTGAGCGAGGAGAGCTCGAGGGCGATATACATCATCAGCAGATTGTTGGCACCGGCCATCAGCATCATGCCGAGCGCGGCGGCGCAGAGAAGCATATAATACTCCCCGAGTTTGCGCCCCGGGGAATTGAGTTCCCCCGATTCCATTGAAAAGACGACGACGAGAATCCCGGCAAGGACCACGATCGCCTTGAAGTACACCGCAAAGGAGTCGACGGCAATCATCCCGCTGAAAATCGATGCGCCGGCGCCCGCTTCGCCGAGAAGGAGGATCCCGGTGACAACAAATCCGGCGAGAACAAGAGCGGAGACCACGAGGGGGGTCCGGCGGAAGATGAGGTCCGCCAGGATCGCGGCGATAAGCGTCGCGGTCATCGCCGTCTCGGGCGCGAAAAGTGACAGGTCGTTCAGCAGGTGCTCGCTCATGTCTGTGGGTCCTTACATCCCGCTCATCATCACAGCGGGTGCGCCCTGCCGGAGCAGGGCCGCGAGCGTGTTGAGAGAGCTGCTCATGAGGTTCAGGATCGGCGACGGATAGACGCCGAAGAATATCACAATAACGCCGAGCGTCGCAAGCATGAACGTCTCCCTCCCGTTCATGTCGGTGAGGTTCTTCCACTTCTCGGGGAGCGTGCCCAGGAAGACCCGCTGGAGCACCCAGAGCATGTAGGCCGCGGTCAGGACGATCGTGACCGCGCCAATGATCGTCAGGGTCCGGAACGTCTGGAACGCGCCCAGGAGCGAGAATGCCTCGCTTATGAAACCGCTCAGTCCGGGAAGGCCCAGGGCTGCGAAGAACGCGACCGTCATCGCCCCGGCGTAGCGCGGCATCTGGTTCATGAGCCCGCCGAATTCGTTCAGGCCGCGCGTGTGGGCACGGTCGTAAATCACGCCGACGATAAGGAAGAGCATGGCGGTGATCGTGCCGTGGTTGAACATCTGGAACACCGCTCCGGTCATCCCCAGCGTGTTCATCGAGGACATCCCCAGGACGACGATCCCCATGTGGGAGACGCTCGAGTACGCAATGAGCTTCTTGAAATCCGTCTGCGCCATCGCCACCAGAGCGCCGTAGACCATGCTGATGACCCCCAGGAGGGCAAGCTCCCAGCTGAAGTGGCGCATCGCGTCGGGAAAGATCGGAAAGCTGATGCGCAGGAGACCGTACGTCCCCATTTTCAGAAGGACGCCTGCGAGAATCACGCTGATCGGGGTCGGCGCCTCGACGTGCGCGTCCGGGAGCCACGTGTGGAAGGGGAATATCGGCACCTTGATCGCGAATGCGATGAACAGCGCCCCGTAGGCAACGAAGCGCATCGACGTATCGACGCCCGCAAGGAGGGATCCCGGCACAAAATTCCCGGGGTCCATCATTGCGAGCATGTTGAACGTGTAGATCTTCTCCCAACCCTGACCCATCCCGCGCGCCGCCTCCGCCAGCGAGTGGAGCCCGCCCGCGGGATCGATGTACACGTTGACGCTGAAGTAGAGCGCGATCATCGCCAGAAGCATAAGCACGCTCCCCAGGAGCGTGTACAGGAAGAACTTGATCGCCGCATATTCCCGCCGCGGACCTCCCCAGACGCCGATGAGAAAATACATCGGCAGCAGCATCACTTCC
>PMJQ01000160.1 GCA_003157485.1 Ignavibacteriota bacterium | reverse complement strand
CGCCCGCGGGCCGGCCCAACTGAACGTCAATTTCCGGTGACCGTATGAATCGATTCGCACTTCTTCCGCTCCTCCTTCTTTTCCCCGTCATGGCCCCGGCGCAGGAGACTGTGCAGGAACCTTCCACCGGGAAGAGTTTTCCCGTAGTCGTGAAATTCACGAAAGACGGTGTCGGCTACACGATGTCGCTCACGGGCGTCGCCGTCAGGAAGAAACTCGTGTTCAAGGTGTACGGGATGGCTCACTACGCGCAGGATCCTGTGAAGGGACCAAAGGACGCCGCGCTGGAGGCAATGCTCGTGGACGGGAAAGCCCGGCAGATCACGATGGACTTCGCCCGTGATGTGGATGCGGCGAAGATCAGGGATGCCTATCTGGACGGGTTCAAGGAGAATGCCACGGCGGACGAGTTCACGTCGATACGCCCGCTCGTGGACCAGTTCGTCGCCTTCTTTTCCAGGGACGTGAAGGAGAACCAGCAGTTCGTTCTCCGGTGGCTCCCGGGAGGGATCGTGATCGCCGCCGTGGCGGGGGAGGAGAAGCCTCCTCTCACCTCACCGCTGTTCGCCCGTGTCCTCTGGTCGATATGGCTCGGCAAAGACTCCATCGTCGACAGGAGCGATCTCGTGTCAAGGATCTCGCAGGAATAGGCCGGGCGGTTCTTCCTTGCCGGGTTTCGATCCCCTGGGCGATCGTCACGCGGAGTTTCTGGACGTCCTTCTTCTTTCCGTACGTCAGCGTCACCGTGTATTCCCCCGGCTGGACGAATTTTCGTCCCTCCCCGCCGTACGCATTGAGCAGGTCCGCCGTGGGACGGAGGTCCCAGGCCACCCTGTTGAACCCGGCTGTCCCCGGACCGCTTTGGTGTGCCACGGGGTTCCCTGTTGCGGGAGAATGTGCGGCCCGGTCAGCGGGTACGATTAATGTGCATGAGTGCGAGTGCGGCCGTGGCACTCCAGGCGAGAACCTTGAATTCACCCGCGAGGAGCGCGCGTTCGAGCTCGGGCTTGCTCATGTGCCGCATCTCCTGCTCTTCCAGGTCGTCGCTCACGGGCGTCCCGGTTTTCCGGGCCCCCCGCGCGAGGTACAGATGAGCCGTCCCGCCGCCGCGGTTGCCGTCGGCGACAAACGATCCGAGATGTACCCAATCAGCGGACTCATATCCTGTCTCCTCGCGCAGCTCACGCATTGCCGCGGCGCCGGGAGATTCCCCGGGCTCGACGTACCCTCCGGCGGGTGCGAGGGAGGTCCCGTCGCTGACGGCGTACTTCGTCTGCCGGAAGCAGAGAAATGAACCCTCCGGGGTCTCCGCGATGATGTTGACGTAGTCGGGCATCACGAGCCATGGCCACTCCTTGATGACGCGGCCGTCGGGGAGTTCCACCTCGTGATCTTCGAGCGTGAGAAATTTCCCACGTGTGAGAACGGGGGAGCGGGAGAGGGTTTTCCAGGATTTCATGGCGTCGGACGACGGACCTGAAGGACGGCGATTGAGATTGAGTATACGTGATCGCGCCGTGAATTTCAAGAACCGCGATCCCGTTGATTCTCTCGGGGATTCTTCCCATTTTAACAAACTCAGATCAATCACGCCGATGAACAATCCTGTCCCCTTCAACCGGGTTGCGGTGGTGGGGAATGAAATGCAGTATGTCGCGGAGGCCGTCGGGGAATCCCGGATTGCCGGGGACGGAGCGTTCACCCGCAAATGCAGCGCGCTGCTTGAAGAATCTCTCGGCGTGCCGAGGGTGCTCCTCACGACCTCCTGCACGCATGCGCTTGAAATGAGCGCGCTCCTGCTGGAGGTACAGCCGGGGGATGAGGTGATCATCCCTGCGTTCACGTTCGTCAGCACGGTGAACGCCTTCGTCCTGCGCGGCGCTCACCCGGTCTTCATCGACGTCCATCGCTCGACGCTCAACCTCGACGAGTCGCTCCTTGAATCCCTGATCACGCCGCGGACGAAGGCGGTCGTCCCGGTGCACTATGCAGGGGTGGGCTGCGCGATGGAGAAGATCACGGCGATCGCGGCCCGTCACGGGATCGCCGTCGTCGAAGACAACGCCCACGGCCTTTTTGGGAAATATCACGGGAAACACCTCGGAACATTCGGTGCTCTGGCGACGCAGAGCTTTCACGAAACGAAGAACTTTACCTGCGGTGAAGGGGGAGCGCTCCTTCTTAACGACGAGTCGTACGTCGAGCGCGCGGAGATCATCCGCGAGAAGGGGACTGACAGGAGCAGGTTCTTCAGGGGGGAGGTCGACAAGTACACGTGGGTCGACATCGGGTCAAGCTATCTCCCCTCCGACATCCTCGCCGCATTCCTCCTCGGTCAGCTCGAATCGAAGGATCTCGTGCAGGCAGACCGGAGGAAAATCTGGGAGCGGTACCAGTCCGGCATCGCCCCCTGGGCCGAGGAAGCGGGGATCGGGCTTCCGTGCATTCCGCCGGGATGCGAACATCCCTATCACATGTATTACATACTGACCCCTTCGCTGGAGAGACGCCAGGCGGTCATCGCACATCTCAGGGAGAGGGGGATTGCCGCGGTATTCCACTACCTGCCGCTCCATCTCTCGACAATGGGACGGCGGTTCGGGGGGAAACCCGGAGACTGTCCGGTGACGGAGGATGTGAGTGAGAGGCTGGTCCGGCTTCCGTTCTACTACGGACTGGGGGAGGAGGACCAGGACTCCGTGATTCGTTCACTCAGGGAGTTCTTTACATGAGGCAACTTCCCGCTCTTTACAACGTTAACAGAAGAGGATTCGTGACGTTCCGGGAGCATCCATGAGCATTTTTGATAGATATCCGATCATCGTGCGGCCGCTTTTCGGCGTCCTGGCGGCGGTCCTCACCGCCGGGGCGTGTATTACGTTCGTCAACTACGCCGGTTCCTCGACAGACGAAAACGTCTTCGCGAATCTTCCGCGCGGGATGGTGCTCTGCGTCGCGAAAGGGATCCCCGCTGCCGGAGGGGACACGATCCGCCCCGGCGATTTCATCGACAGAATAAACGGAACCGCCGTCCGTGATTCCTCTGCCTTCGCCGGAATGCTCGGTTCCGTTCGTCCCGATTCGGTTCTGGACGTCTCGGTCTACAGGCCTTCGAAGCTCTCCTACGCCCGTTGGAACGTCCGACGAGGGAACATCACGGACTCCTCAGCGCTCTTTTTGCGCGACGTGATCGCGGTGACCGACGTGACTCCTGGAGGGGCATCGGACAGGGCGGGGCTTAAGGTGGGGGACCTTCTCTTCGGGATTAACGGCGGCCGGTTCAAGACCGCACAGGAAGCCGATATTCTGTTGCGCCGCGGCCAGACCGGCAAAACAATCGTGTACGAGGCGCTCCGGAACAACGAGAAACTGAATCTCAACGTGACGCTTGCCCGTTTCGGCATGCCCCTGGCGTTCCTTTTGCTCAGCCTCTCCGGGATGTTCATGATGGGTGTGGGGGCATTCATCGCGCTGAGACGCCCCCGTATACGCGCCGCCCGCATCGTGGGACTCGGACTCCTCTTCGTCGGCTTTTTCTTTGCCGCCGGGCTGATTCAGCGCGAGATCGACGTCGACCTCTTTGTCAGGATCCGCAACTTCCTCGTGTCAGTTTCCCTCATTGCCGGGTCGGCGATCGCCATGCGCTCGATGGCGTTCTTTCCGAAGGAGCGCCCCGACTTACTCTTCAGGCGGTGGATACCCCTGGCCTACGGCGGCATCGCAGCCGCCACGTATACGGGCGTTCTCTTCAAAGTGGCGGTTATCGCAACCGGAGGAATCGGCGTTCTCATTCTGTTCCACGTCGTGCTCTCAATCATCTACAGAAAAGGAGCGACGCGGGAGAACAGGAAGATGGCGGCTCCGATATACTGGGCCTGGAGCGCGTTCGGCGTGTATATCCTCTCGCTTATCGCAATTCAGATTATCATTGGGACGAGCGACATCGGGATGAATTCCATAATGCCATTAGGCGTTTTGGTTTTTGCGGTCACACTGACCTACCTCTACGTGATCGGCAGATACGGGCTTCTCGACCTCAACCTCCGGATCAGGCGGAACATCCAGTATTCGCTTATTTCGGTCGCATGGGGGAGCCTCATGGCGACGGTCCTTGTGAACGTGTTCTTTACGCTCTCGTCCGTCGATTTTCATCTCCCCGCGATACTGATCCACGGGACGACGATCGAGGCGGTGGATGAGCCCGCCTCGGGAGGGGTGAAGGAGTGGACAAACCGGCTTGCGCTTATTTCCATCGGGACTGCGGCATGGTACCTCCTCTGGCGCATAAGAAAACTGGGACAGGACTGGCTCGACAGGAAATACTTCAGGGCGCGGTACGACTACAGGCACGCGGTGGGCGAACTCACGGAGGTGCTTGCGACGAAACTGAGCATGGCGGATATCGGCGCGGCGCTCACGGAGAAGATCGCCGACCTTGTCCGCGTGAAGCGGGCTGGCGTGTTCTTCTTCCGCGGGAATGAGGTCTCCGCGTGCCGGGTCGGCCACGGGTTCGATCTCGCGGCGTGGGAGCAATTCTGCACTCTCGTGGAAAAGGGCCTTGCGAATGTCCTGGCGGAAGCCGGTGAGCAGATTCACGTCGACTATCTCCCGCCGACGCTGAAGGAGGCGTTCCGCGCGTACGCACTGTACCTCATCGTTCCCGTCCGCTCCCGGGAGCGCCTCCTCGGAGCGATCGTCCTGGGGGAGAAGCTCTCGGAGGCGACATACCGGAGGGAGGATTATGAGTTCCTGGCCGCCGCCGCCGTGCAGGCGGCGATGGCGATGGAGAATGCGTTCCTCTACGAGGAGCTGGCGGAACAGGAGAGGATGAAGCACGAGCTTGCGATCGCGCGCCGCATCCAGCTTGCGTCCCTCCCCCAGAAAACGCCGGTCATCCGCGGGCTTGATATCGCCGGCGCCTCCATCCCGGCCCTGGAGGTCGGCGGGGATTTCTTCGATTATCTGAACGGGAGCAAGGACCGTCTTACGATCGTGGTCGGGGACGTGAGCGGAAAGGGGACTTCGGCCGCGCTCTACATGTCGAAGGTCCAGGGGATTCTCCGCTCCCTGCACGGATTCGACCTTTCTCCCGCCGATCTCTTCATCCGGGCGAACCGGCTCCTCTGCGGGGACATGGAGAAGAGCTCATTTGTGACGGCGCTGGGGGCCTCGTTCGATCCTCTGGATCATTCGTTCCTCCTTGCCCGGGCGGGCCACCTCCCCCTCTATCATTACCGTGCCGCGGAGGGGAGCGTCGTGGCGGTCACTCCGCGGGGACTGGGACTCGGCCTGAATAACGCGGGTGTTTTCTCCTCGGAGATCGAAGAGAAAGTCGTCAGATACGGGCCGGGCGACGTTCTCCTGTTTGTGACGGACGGGATGACCGAGGCGCACAACAGGGGAGGGGAACTTTACGGCGAGGAGAGGCTGATGAGCTTCCTCCCCGGAAAGGCGGGGGGAGACGCGGCCTCGATCCGTGACGCTCTCATCGCCGATGTCGCCGCGTTCTCCGAAGGGACCGTGCAGCATGACGACGAGACAATCGTCGTCATCAAAGGAATGTGACATTGCCTGAAGGAAGAGGTGCATCATGATCATCGTAATGAACGCCCGCGCGACGCAGGCAGACGTCAATCATGTCGTGGACAGGGTGAAGGAGCTGGGGCTCAAGGCGCATCTTTCGCAGGGAGTGGAGCGGACGATCATAGGCGTGATCGGCGATGAGCGGCTTCTGAAGAAGGAGCAGTTTTCGCTTCTCCCTCTTGTGGAAGACGTTATTCCGATACTCAAACCGTACAAACTGGCAAGCAGGGAGTTCAGGCGCGAGAACACCGTGGTGGACGTCGCCGGGGTGAAATTCGGAGACGGCCGACTCGCCGTGATCGCGGGGCCGTGCTCAGTCGAAAGCGAGGAGCAGCTCCTGACGACCGCCCGCGCGGTGAAGGATGCAGGTGCCGGCCTTCTTCGCGGGGGCGCGTACAAGCCGCGGACAAGCCCGTACGCATTTCAGGGTCTCGGCGAGGAGGGGCTCAAGCTTCTTGCCGTGGCGCGCCAGGAGACCGGTATGGGGATCGTCACCGAGGTCATGGAGTCGTCCGATGTGGACCTTGTCGCCCGGTACGCGGACCTCCTCCAGGTGGGAGCGCGGAACATGCACAACACGAAGCTTCTCAGGGCGCTCTCGGGCGTCGGAAAACCGGTCCTCCTCAAGAGGAACTTCGCCGCGACGCTGAACGAGTTCCTGATGAGCGCCGAGTATCTCCTTTCGGGGGGGAATGCGAACGTTATACTCTGCGAGAGGGGGATCCGGACGTTTGTGGAGTACACGAGGAACACGCTCGACCTGAACGTCGTCCCCGCCGTCAAGCAGCTCTCCCACCTACCGATTATCGTGGACCCGAGCCACGGGACGGGCCGGCACGACTTTGTCCTCCCGATGAGCCGTGCGGCGGTCGCGGCGGGAGCGGACGGACTCATGATCGAAGTCCATCCGCATCCGGCGGAAGCGTTTTCCGACGGCGAACAGTCTCTTACCCCGGACGCGTTCGCGAACCTGATGCGCGAGGTCAGGGAGGTCGAACGGGCGCTGCACGTGACGGCGGGAGCCTGACCCCCGCGATGAAAGCGGTAAACCTGATTGTTTTCCTTGGCGTCTTCTTCACGCTGTACGGTCTCATCAATTTCTACATATTCACCCGCGGCTGGCAGGCGATCCCTTCGGATTCCTCACTCCGTGTCCCGTACGTCGCGGCGTTCCTCTTCCTCTCGCTCTCCTTCATCGCCGGGCGGTTCATGGAGCGGGCCTGGATTTCACCGGTCTCGTCCCTTCTGGTCTGGACCGGTTCGTTCTGGCTCGCCGCGATGCTCTATTCTCTGCTGGGAATCGTCCTGCTCGATCTCCTGCGTCTCGTGAACTCCTTTGTCCCGTTTTTCCCCCGTGTCGTGAGTGAGCATTATGCCGCGGCGAAGTCCGTGACGGGACTTGCTCTCTCCGCGCTCATCCTCGTCATCGTTGCGGCGGGGTATTTCAATGCACTGCACCCGCGGATCCGCGAGATCGACCTAACGGTCCGGAAGAAAACCGCGGGACCGGACACGCTCCGCATCGTGGCGGCGTCGGACATTCACCTGGGGACGATCATCGGCCGGAGACGCCTCCAGTCGATCGTCGACCGGATCAACAGCCTCCAGCCTGACGTAGTCCTCCTTCCGGGGGACATCGTCGACGAGGACCTGGGGCCGGTCATACGGGAGAACCTCGGTGAGACGCTCAGGAAGATCAGATCCCCCCGGGGCGTGTTTGCCGTGACGGGGAATCACGAGTACATCGGCGGGGCGGAACGCGCCTGTGCATACCTGGCGGAGCACGGCATCACGATGCTGCGTGACAGCGTGGCGCGTCTTGAAGGGGGGATCTTCATCGTCGGCAGGGAAGACAGGAGCAGCGCCGGGTTCGGCGGGCGGAAGAGGAAGCCTCTCGATTCACTGATGGCGGATGTGGACGCCGCCTATCCGGTGGTGTTGATGGACCACCAGCCGTTCGGCCTCGGCGAGGCGGCGGGAAAGGGAATCGACATACAGATTTCCGGACACACGCACCACGGGCAGCTCTGGCCCCTGAGCTTGATCACCCGGCGGGTGTACGAGATAAGCTGGGGAGAAGGGGTGAAAGGAGACACGCATTACTACGTTTCAAGCGGCGTCGGGACGTGGGGGCCTCCCGTGAGAACAGGGAATCATCCGGAGATTCTCCTCATACGGCTCCGCATAGGGGCCGCCTGACGGGTTCAGTTTGCGGCCGCCCTAAGAACAAAACGAGGTATCGTGACGGAGAACTGGTCGCCCCCCGGGCGTTCCATGAGGTATGTCCCCTCCATCGAGCCCTCGAACGTCTCCAGGATTGAATAGCTGCTGTATTCGTGCGCTCCGCCCGGGGGTATCACGGGCTGTTGACCGATAACTCCTTCCCCCTCCACCTCCTGTATGTTGCCGTTCCCGTTTGTGATAAACCAGTGCCTGCGGAGGAGTTGAATCTGCTCTATCCCCTGGTTTTCGATCCCGACGAAATAGGCGAACACGAATTTCCGCTCGATGAAGTTGGATTGCCCGTCCAGGTAGACCGGGCGCACTGTGACCGTGATGTCTTCTGTTGTCGCGGCGTACGTCTGCATATTGGAGAAAACACGCCGGCGCGCAGACCGGTTCCCTCCCCTACAGGAGGGGGCGGCCGGTCACGGGGCTGAGACAGGGAGTATGCCGACGCTCACTTCCGCCACGGAGAGAGCGCGCCTGATGTCGGAGGGTTTGACGGAGAGGAGAAAACCCCGTTTTCCCCCGTTAATGAAGACGCGGGGGAGGGAGAATATCGTCCCCTCCGCATACACGGGGAGGTCCGTACGGGTTCCGAATGGGCTCGTCCCTCCGACCATGTAGCCGGTCCGGCGCATTGCCTGTTCAGGGGAGGATGGGGAGATGCTTTTGACGCTCAGGATGCGGGCGAGCTCTTTCGTCGAGACCTCACGGTCCCCGTGCATGAGGACTATGAGCCCCCTGCCGCGCTCGTCTTCCATCACCAGAGTCTTGACGACCGCGTGCTCCGGAACCTGAAGCGCGGCGGCGGCGGCGGCTGTGCCGCCGTGTTCCACGTACCTGTAGAGATGGGCCTCGAACGGAATATTCTTCTCCCGTAGGAACCGGACGGCGGTGGTGATCGGGTAATCAGTTGCGTGACTCATGGGCGTATGCGTCGAATACGCCCGGGAGGCGGTCGAGTGTCAAAGCACGCGAAGAGTTCTCCTTCTCGGACGGCTCGATCCCGATCGTTCCGAGTTTCATCTCCACGTCGTATTCACCGAGGAGCGTGTCAAGGAGAAGGAGTGCGAGTGCGAGGTACCGGGAATGCTCCGCGCGCGTATATCCCGGCATGTAGAGGACGATCCCGGCGCCCGGACCGCCGGAGGAAATCTCGAACCGGATCGTGTCGGGGGAGAGTGTGAGCCCCCCGATGGCGAACTTCCCCCTGAGGGGGCGGCGCTGCCTGTAGCGGACGACCTCCCACCGGTTGAGCTGCGGGGCCCCTTGCGCGAGCGCTTCAACGGCCGGGAACGCCTCGCGGATCCCCCCTGCGCTTATCACGATCTTCCTCCTCCCTCCGTCGAGCGGCCCGATGTCAAATTCCAGATCCGGGTGCACCCGCTCGATGAGCTCCCTGAGCACCGCGTTGAGTTCCGCCCCGCCGTAGATCGCCTCCTCCTCCCGCAGGAAACCCCGCCAGAACTCCCGTATCGCTACTTCCTGAAGAGCCATGCCCTGTCCGTCGTCTCCCCTTTGTCGTCGTATCCGCCGAGTATCAGGACGGACCCCGTGTACAATGCCGTTGCGGTCGAATAGAAATACGGCCGGTCGAGGGCCGCGGCGACGGAGGGCTCGGCCTCTCCCCCCGCGGAGCTTAGTATCTCGATTGCCTGGTCTCCTCCAGCAACGACAAGGCTTCCGTCCGCGAGGGGTGCGACCGCCGTGGCGAACCTGGCCCGGGGATGCTTCATGTCCGGGATCCTGACGAATTTTCCCGTCTCGATGTCGTACCGTTCAATGAGGGCAAGGTCCCCTCTCCACGTCGTCTCGTCCGTCCCCCCCAGTATCAGAACCTCTCCCCTGGAGAGACCGACGGCCGCCTGCTTGCAGCGGGGCTCCGCCATGTCGCCTACCAGCGTGAACGTCCCGGCATCCGGATCGTAAAGTTCGCAGGAGGAGAGAACGACGTCGCGGCGTGTCAGCCCTCCGGTAATGAGAACGCGCCCGCCGGGTATGAGTATCGCGGCATGTGAATACCTGGGGACGGTCATGGGCCCGGTCGCTGTGAACGATTTTCGTGCCGGATCGAACAACTCCGCGCTTGCCGTGACGTCGCGTCCGGTCCCGCCGCAGATGAGGACACGTCCGTCGTTCAGGAGCGTAGCCGTGCAGCCTCCCCTGCGCATCGTCATGCTGCCGATCGTCGTGAATTTTTCGCTCGCGGGTTCGTACAGCTCCGCGCTCGAGATGACCCCCATAAGATTCCACCCTCCGGCAATGAGCACGAGCCCGCCCCCCCTGAGGAGCGTCGCCGTGTGCCCACCCCGCGCATAGGCCATCTCCCCGGTACTGCTGAACTTCTTCGTCTGCGGATCGAAGAGTTCGGCGCTCGACGTGTAGATCTCGTCGTCCCGCCCGGATATTTTCCGGAACCCCCCCGCGATAAGCACCCTTCCATCCGGGAGGAGCGTGGCCGTGTGGGACGCGCGTTCCTCCGTCATCGCGCCGAACGGCTTGAGGACGGGGGCCTGCGGTGCCCGCTTCGTCGCCGCATCGGGGGGTGAGGCAAAGAGCGCGAACAGGATCGGGAGGAGGGAAAAGAGGCTCATGGGTGTCCCGTCGGGAATTCCGCGTCAGAATCTCAGGTGTTTGACAGTCAGGCCGTTGTTGATGAGCTCTGCAAGAGAATCGATGCCGATCTTCAGGTGGATGTCCCCGAACTCGCGCGTTACCCGCCTGTCGCTCTCCGCGGTCTTCACCCCCTCCGGGATCATCGGCTGGTCGGAAACAAGGAGGAGCGCGCCCGTCGGGATCTTGTTGTGAAACCCGGTGACGAATATCGTTGCGGTTTCCATGTCGATTGCCATCACGCGGATCCGGCGGAGGTACTGTTTGAACACCTCATCGTGTTCCCACACGCGCCGGTTCGTCGTGTATACCGTCCCCGTCCAGTAATCCTTCGCATGGTTACGGATCGTCGTCGAGATCGCTTTCTGCAGATTGAACGACGGGAGCGCGGGGACCTCCGCGGGGAAATAGTCGATGGACGTTCCCTCCCCCCGTATTGCGGCGATCGGAAGTATCAGGTCCCCCAGCCTGTTCTTCTTCTTGAGCCCGCCGCATTTTCCGAGGAACAGGCAGGCTTTCGGCCTGACGCCGGCGAGAAGATCCATCATCGTCGCGGCGTTGGCGCTCCCCATGCCGAAATTGATGATCGTGATCCCGTCCGCGGTGGCGTTCGGCATCGGCCGGTCCTTCCCCCGAACCGGGACGCGGTGCCATGCGGCGAACTGTTCAACGTACGAGTTGAAGTTCACAAGAAGGATGTGTTTCGCAAAGCCGTCGAGCGGCGTCCCGGTATACCGGGGGAGCCAGTTGGCGACAATCTGTTCCTTTGTTTTCATTTGTCGTTGAGCGCCTGGTTCCTGAGCATTTTCGTCATGTCGTACGGAGCGGGATCTCCTCCCACGTACCTGTGGAACCAGTCGAGGTGAGCGTTATAATAAAACGGCATCGACTTCACCCCGCTCGGCCAGTGCCCGTCGTTCGAGAAGACGATGAGCCGCGAAGGGACGTGCATCTCCTGGAGGTCGGTGAAAAACTCGAGGCTCTGCGTGTACGGGACCCTGTAGTCCCGCTCCCCCGTCAGCACAAGGCACGGAGTCTTGAATTTCTTGACGGACATGTTCGGCGAGAGCTCTGCGTACAGGTGCGACGACCAGGGGGTCCCTCCGAGCTCGTATTCGGGGAACCAGAGTTCCTCGGTCCCCCCGTGCATCGCCGTCAGATCGTATACACCCATCATGCTGGCGATGGCCCTGAATCTCGTCGTATGTCCTTCGAGCCACATCATCATTGTCCCCCCGTACGACCAGCCCATGGCTCCCATCCTGTCTCCATCGACATAGGGGAGCTTCCCGAGCGAATCGGTCACCGCCATGATGTCCCGGAACACCTTCCCGCCCCAATCTTTCGAAATTCCCTCCGTGAACTTCTGTCCGTACCCCGTTGACCCCGTCGGGTTGGGGAACGCGACGATGTACCCGGCGCCCGGGTACACCTGCCAGTCTCCCCTGAACGCATCAGCCCACTGCATCTGCGGTCCTCCGTGGACGTTGATGATGAGGGGGTATTTTCTCTTCGGGTCGAACCCGTGCGGAGTGACAAGAAAGGTGTGTATCCTGTGGCCGGTGGGGGAGGGGATCCACATCTCCTGTGCAGGGCGGATATCGACGGCGTCGGCGAGCTCCCTGTTGAAGAACGTCAGGCGCGCGGCCGTCCCCGTCGAAGTCGGCACGCTCCAGAGTTCCCGGGGTTCGCCGACGGTCCGGCGGACAAAAACCGCCGATGCCCCATCAGGCGCAATCACGAACGCGTCGATCATTCCCGTCCCGTACAGCTTCGTGATCCCGCCGGAATTGATGTCGAGCCTGTACAGAGGGACCCGTCCTTCCACCTCCGCAGTGAAATAGATGCTCTTCGAGTCGGGGCTCCAGGCAATCTCGTCGACCCAGTTGTCGAAATGTTCGGTGAGTATCCTGCTCTTCCCGGTCGCGCGGTCGTAGAGCGCGAGGAGGAACCTGTCCGATTCATAGCCGGGCACTCTCTGTGTGCGGTACGCGATGTACCTCCCGTCCGGGGCATACGCCGGGTCCCCGTCATACGCCTTGTTCCCCGCCGTCAGGTTCGCTGCGGTCCCTCCGCCGGTCTGCACGCTCAGTATATCCTTGTTCGTCGACGTGGCGTCCATCCCGTCCCTCTGTGAGACAAAGCAGACCTCTTTCCCGTCGGGGGAGAGGTCAAACCCCACTCCGCCGAGCGAGAAGGGGGGGGAGTCGAACTCCCCGGGTGTCAGGTCGGTGTATGTCCCCCCGGAGATCGTGAACCTGATGATGTGCGTCCTCTTCCCGTCCCGCCACTGCGTCCAGTGCCGGTAGAGAAGTCCATCCGCCATATGCGCCGCGAGCGGCCCGCCGGCCCTCGACTTCTCGATGCGGCCGTTGCACCCGTTATCGGCCCCGCATTCGGGATAGACGTCCGAGGTGAAGACGATTCCCGCGCCGTCCTTTGTCCATTCGGGGTCGGCCACGCCGGCGGAAAATTCCGTCAGCTGTTTTGATTCCTCCCCCTCCAGTGTGAGCACATACGCCTGGGCTCCATTTTCACCTGTGGAGAGGAAGAGAAGGGACGATCCGTCAGGCGACCAGCGGGGGTGAGTGTCGTTCCCCTTTTCCGGCGTCAGACGTCTCTGGTTCCCTCCGTCGCGGTCCATCACGTAAAGGGCGGCGTATGATTTCCCGGCTGCCAGGTCGTCCTCTCTCAGGACGAACGCCACTCTTCTCCCGTCGGGGGATATCCGCGGATCTTCGACGCTTCGTATCGCGTAGAGGTCAGCAATCATGAACGCGCGCTTCTGCGCCTCCGCATGGAAAAGACAACAGGCTGCACTGAGTATGAACAGGAAGAGTTTCATCGGCTGATTCCGGGTCGGAGAGATCATGATTTGGAAAGGGGGCTGCCGCACAACTGCGCGATGGAATGGTCAGAACTTACCAAACGCGTAGAGCAAAATCAATCGGTTGCAAATCACTCTCCCACTGTCGATATTCATGCAACCCGTAGGCTATTCACCACCTGGTTCATACACGCACGATGAATTCCGCCCCCTCGACGCGCGCGCTCATCAGCCTTGATGCCTTCCGCCACAACATCGGTTGTGTCCGCTCGTACTGCCGGATAGGGACGAAGATCATGGCGGTGGTGAAGGCAAACGCGTACGGGCACGGGATCACGGAACTCTCCAGGGAAGCGATCCGCCGGGGTGTCGACGTGCTGGCGGTTGCCCGGGTCTCGGAAGCCCTTGATTTACGGAAGAGCGGGATTGCCGCTCCGATACTCGTGTTCGAGATCGCCCCGGAGTCGCTGATCGACAGTGCGCTCGCAGAGGGAATCATACTCTCCGTGAGTAACGCCGAAGGAGGGGCCGCAATCAGCCGGATCGCGTCGCAAAGAGGAGCGAACGCTCCGGTTCACGTGAAGATTGACACGGGGATGGGGCGGCTGGGCTTCTCCGACGCCTCCGCACCCGCCGAAATAGCCGCCCTCCTGCGTCTCCCCCGAATCGAGATTGCGGGCGCATACAGCCATTTTGCGACGTCGGAGGGACCGGACACGGCGTTTGCGGTCACCCAGATTACCCGGTTCAACGAGGTTGTTGAGAAGCTCCGGTGCTCGGGGATTGAGGTGCCTGTGAGGCACATGGCAAACAGCGGAGCGGTGATTGCACTGCCGGAGGCCCATTATGAGATGGTCAGGCCCGGAATCATGCTCTACGGTTATACTCCTTCAGTTCCGATGACCGAGCGGTTTCCCGTCAGGCCGGTAATGTCCCTCGTTTCGAATATCAGCATGCTCCGCAGTGTGGGGAAAGGGACGAGCATTTCGTACGGGCGCCGCTATACAACGTCCGCTGCCACCACGATTGCCACTGTGCCTATCGGGTACGCCGACGGGTTTTCACGGCTCCTCACAAACCGCGCCTCCGCTCTTATCGGGGGGAAGAAGTACCCCGTCGTCGGAACAATATGCATGGACCACTGCATGATTGACGTCGGTCCCGACCCCGGGTGCCGCGCCGGCGATGAGGTGACGTTCATCGGGACCGATGGAAACATGTCCATATCGGCGTGGGATATCGCTGACACGATCGGGACCATACCGTACGAGGTCACCTGTCTCATCTCACCCAGAGTCCCCCGTGTTTTCATGGTGTAATTCTGCCGTATGCAGAAGCCATTTGCCAGTGCCATTGGCATAAGCCACTTGCATACGACTGCGCGATTGTATATATTTTCTACAGTATGAACCGGACTGGAATCTACATTTCGCGTCTGTTCCTGGCGGGCCTCTTCCTTGTCTTCAACGTCGGGCTTCCGATACTCGTCAATTCATGCCCGATGCCAAAGGCCGCCGGTTCGATGATGTGCCCCTTCTGCCACGAGTATGACGGCGGCGGCGATGTCGTCATAAAGGGGAGACCGTGCTGCTCTCCCTCTATCGCCGCAGAGAGGAATACGAACGAATTCCTTTCCGTCAAAAAGCTTCCGGGGTTTCACCCGGCGGCCCCGTGTACGGCAATATACAGCGTTCCTCTCGCCGTTTCTTTCTCTGTCGTGCCGGGGGCTTCCCGGCAGTGTCAGTCTCAGGTTCCTCCCGACGATATCCCTGTCCTGAATTCTTCGCTCCTGATCTGATCTCCCTCCTCCGGCGGGATGACGTGCAGTCTTTTCCTGTGCGCCGCGTCCGCCCTCCCGGTGCTTTTCCCGGTGCAGCAACACACTGATATATTCAGCAATAGCCTGGGGGCTGATATGACTGCATATCTCTGCGGTCTCCTTGTTGCATGTATTCCTCTCTCCGCGCTCTCCGGTTCGGGCGGGCCGGATACGACCCGTCTCGTTGATCTCGTCCGCGAATCGCTCGCGAACAGTCCGGAGATCGAACGGGTGCGGGCACAAATGGACGTGATGGGAGCGAAGATTGCCTCCGAAGCCTCGCTCCCCCCGCCGGAGCTCACGTTCATGAGGGAAGGGATGCCGCAATTCCGGTATTCCGACGCGATGTTCTCCCGCGTTGAAATCATGCAGATGGTCCCGTTCCCCGGCAAACTCTCGACGCGTCGGGAAATTGCGGAGATCGGAGCGGACCATGCCCACCACGACCATATGGAGAAGGAATTCGAAGTACTCTATAGACTGAAGTCGGCTTATGCGGAGGTCTGGTATCTGCAGCATGCAATCGGGCTCGCCCGCCGCACCGGTGATCTTCTCCGGCAGGCGCTCGCGGTTGTGAGTGTCAGATACCGCGCGGGGAGTGCGGGGGAGGAGGAGGTTCTGAAGGCCTCCCTGGAATCGGCAAGGAATGACAACCTTCTCATCTCACTGCGGCAGCGGGAGCTCTCCGCGAAATCCATGATCATGGCGATACTCGACAGGCAGGATCCCGACACGATCGGGATCGCGGAGATGCCCGATTCCCTCGCGCTTGACGTTTCTCTCGATACGCTCACCGCCCGTGCGATGGAGTACAGACCCATGCTCCTTCACGACTCCCTCGTCGTCGATGAACAGAGGGCGCTTCTCACGCAGGCCCGCCAGGAGTATCTCCCCGATCTCCGGATCGGCGTTCAGTATATGACGGCGCCGCTGACCGGATTCAACGGATGGACAGTTACTGCGGGGATCACGCTCCCGTTTGCGCCCTGGACGCTCGGCGCGCGCGCGGGGAGGATCGACGAATCGGAAGCCGGGATCAGCAGTGCGGCCGCCTCGCTCGCCGCGTCCCGTTCGATGGTCCGCTCTGAGATCCGGCAGGAGTATTCCAGGGCGGTTTCAGACAGGGAGCAGGCGGGGGCATACCGCTCGAGGATTCTCCCCCGGGCGGAGGGGGCGCTCCGTGCGGCGCTTGCGGCATACGGGTCGGGGAAAGGAGATCTCCTGATGGTTCTCGACTCCTGCAGGACGTTGAGGGATCTTTCGATGGAAGATCTCATGATCCGGATGGATTTTGCGCGTTCACTTGCCGGCCTGGAGAAGGAAATCGGCGTGCGGGACATTACCGATCTTCGATGACAAAAAGGGATCAACGATGAAGAGATTAGTGCTTCTTGGCTCTGCGGTCGTGCTTGCCGCCCTTGCCATTGCATTCGTGTTCCTCAGTCACGGTCACCGAACCGGCGAATCGGCGGCGGCACAACCCGGAGAGGGGGTCGAATACTATACGTGTCCGATGCATCCTTCGGTGATCCAGTACAGGCCGGGACGATGCCCGGTCTGCGGGATGACGCTGGTCAGGAAAATATCGGGCCGGCACGACGCCGCCGGCGAACACCGGGCGGCCGGTGAAGTGATCGTTACCGATGAGGGGCGTGTCCGGGCGGATATCACGACGTTTGCGGCACGGATGATTCCGCTGTCGGACTCGGTCTCCGTTCCCGGTGTCGTCGCGTTCGCTGAGCCCTCCCGGTCTGTTGTCGCAGCAAGGGGGAGAGGCCGCATAGAACGTCTCTTCGTGAACAGGACAGGTGCGGTTGTCCGCAAAGGGGAGCCTCTCCTCTCCCTGTACAGTCCCGATCTTGTCAGCGCCGGTGAGGAGTACCTGATCGCGCTGTCGGGCACGGATGAATCCGTCCGCGGGGAGCTTGTCGCGGCGTCGCGGAAGAGGCTCACCGAACGGTTCGGGCTGACCGCGTCGCAGATCGCCCGCCTCGGGCGGGACCGCGACCCGAAGGGCCCCGCTGTGTACTATTCTCCGATTGCCGGCACGGTGATACGGAAGTCCGTCGTGGAAGGGGAGTATGTCGACGAGGGGACGATGCTGTTCGAGCTGGCTGATCTTTCCCGCGTCTGGGTCATTGCCTCTGTCTCCGAACAGGAGATCGCCTTCGTCCGTCCGGGGGAGCCTGTGGGGGTGACGGTCGAAGCGTACCCGGGGCTTCTCTTCAGCGGCCGCGTCGGGTTCATCGAGCCGTCGCTCGACGCCGACTCGCGCACGCTCCGGTTCCGGACGGAGCTGGCGAACCCCGAAGGGAATCTGAAGCCGAACATGTTCGCGCGGGTCCTGCTGAAGCCGGCTCCGCGCCCGGCGCTCGTCGTCCCCGCGTCCGCCGTGCTCTTCACCGGCCGGCGCCCCGTCGTCTGGGTCGAATCGGAGCCGGGCCATTTCGTCCCCCGGACCGTCGCCGTGGGTGTGACCGCCGGCGGATACACGGAGATTCTGAGCGGGGTGGAGGAGGGGGAGATGGTGGCGTCAAGCGGAGGCTTCCTCATCGATTCCGAGAGCCAGCTCGAATCCCCGGCCGGTCGCGAACATGTTGTTCATCAGAAGTGAGGAGAGGCATGATTGAGCGGATCATAGAATTCTCTGCCCGCAACAGATTTGCGGTCCTCATGGTCTATCTGGCCGTCCTCGGTTTCGGCCTGTGGGCGGTCCTGACGACGCCTCTCGATGCGATACCTGACCTGTCGGAAAACCAGGTCATCGTGTATACCGAGTGGATGGGACGCTCGCCGAAACTCGTGGAGGACCAGGTGACGTTCCCGCTTGTCACCGCGCTGCAGGGGATCCCCGAGGTCCACGACATCCGGGCCCAGTCCATGTTCGGCATGTCGTTCATCTATGTGATTTTCAACGAATCGAGCGATCTGTACTGGGCACGGAGCCGCGTCCTTGAAAAGCTCTCCACCGTGCAGTCGGGGCTCCCTGCCGGGGCGAAGCTCCAGCTCGGTCCTGACGGCACCGGCGTCGGTCACGTCTTCTGGTATACGGTTGAAGGGAAATACGATCCCGGCACTCTGAGGAGCGTGCAGGACTGGTATGTGAAACTCAATCTTCAGGGGGTGCCGGGAGTCGCCGAGGTCGCCTCCGTGGGAGGCTATGTCAGGCAGTACCAGGTGGATGTCGATCCCTTCCTGCTGAAGTCGTTCGGACTTACGCTCGCCGACGTCCGCAATGCCGTCATGCGGTCCAACAACGACGTGGGGGGGAAGATCATCGAGGCGTCGGACGCGGAGTTCTTCGTGCGCGGCGAGGGATATATCCGCTCCGTGCGCGATATCGAGGAGATTCCCGTTGAAACGAACGCCGGAGGGACTGCACTCCGGTTGCGCGACGTCGCCCGGGTGCAGATCGGGGGGGATATACGCCGCGGGTCGCTGGAGAAGGACGGCAGGGGGGAGGTCGTCGGCGGCATCGTGGTGATGCGGAGCGGCGAAAACGCGAAGGAAGTCATCGAGAGGGTGAAGAAACGAATCGGGGAGATCAGTCCGGGCCTCCCTCCGGGTGTGGAGATCAGGCCTGCATACGACAGAAGCGAGCTTATCACTGCGGCCGTCGGAACGCTCCAGCGCGCGCTCATCGAGGCGGCGGTCGTTGTGACGCTTGTGGTGCTCCTGTTTCTCCTTCACTTCAGGAGCGTCCTGCGGGTCATCATCGAAATCCCGTTTGCCGTCCTTATCGCGTTCATATTCATGAGGCTGTTCAACGTCACCTCGAACATCATGTCGCTGGGCGGGATCGCCCTTGCCATCGGCGTGATCGTGGACGCATCAATTGTTCTCGTCGAAAACGCGTACAGAAACGTCGCGGCGGAACAGGAGAGTAAAGGAACGCTCACAAACGACGACTTCGTGGCGATCTCCATCCGGTCCGCCCGGCAGGTGGGCCCCGCGATCTTCTTCTCTGTTCTCATCATGGTCGTCTCATTCCTCCCGGTATTTCTCCTGGAGGGGGAAGAAGGGAAACTCTTCCGTCCTCTCGCGTTCACAAAGACGTTCGTCCTCGCAGGGTCGGCGTTGATCGCGATTACGCTCGTTCCTGTGCTCATGACGCTCCTGACCAGGGGGAAATTCAGGACGGAAAACAGGAATCCGGTCACGCGCATCCTCGGGAATATGTATGCGCCGGTCATCGGCCTGGCGCTCCGGTACGGGAAGACCGCGATCGCCCTCAATGTCGTCGCGCTCATCGCCGCCGTCCCGATGATACTCGTCACGGGATCGGAGTTCATGCCCCCGCTCGACGAGGGGAGCCTGCTCTTCATGCCTGTCACGCTTCCCTCCGTCTCCATCACGGAGGTGAACAGAATCCTCCGTGTCCAGGACGCCGCAATCCGTTCGGTCCCCGAGGTGGATCTGGTCCTGGGGAAGGCGGGGAGGGCGGAAACTTCGACGGACCCCGCTCCACTGAGCATGATCGAGTCGATCATCCTTCTCAAGCCGAAGAAGATGTGGCGTCCGGGGATCACGAAAGAGGACATCGTTGCCGAGCTGGACCGGAAGCTTCAGATTCCCGGCGTCCGCAACGGCTGGACACAGCCCATCATCAACAGGATCAACATGCTCTCGACCGGAATCCGGACGGACCTGGGGGTGAAAGTCTTCGGGAGGGATCTTGACACGCTTGAGAGTCTTGCCGTTCGTGCCGGGGAGATACTCCGGGGGATACCCGGTGCCGCCGACGTGTACGCCGAACGCTCCGAGGGGGGGATGTTTCTTGACATCGCGATCGACCGAGCCGCCGTCGGCCGGTACGGCGTTTCCGTCGGCGACGTGGAGGACGTCATTGAAACTGCGCTCGGCGGGGAGAACATCGGCACGGTGATTTCGGGGAGGGAGAGGTTTCCCCTTCGCGTCCGGTACGAGAGGGACATGCGGAATTCCCTCAAAGCCGTACAGGAGCTTCCCGTTCCCGTGAGCGCCGGGACCGGAATCTCCGGTCCCGGACCCGGGATGTCCGCATCCACCGGTCAGTCCATGCAGGTCCCGGGAATGGCGGCGCCTCCCCCCGGTATCTCCCCCGCGGCGGAAAGCCCCCGGGCGCCTCTTTCGCGGCGCGCGTATGTTCCCCTGTCGGCGCTTGCGCGCATCACGCTGGAGCAGGGCCCCCCAATGATCGGGAGCGAAGACGGTCAGCTTCGATCCATCGTTCTCCTCAATGTCCGCGGCCGGGACATGGGGGGGTTCGTCGGGGAGGCGCGCGGGAAGCTTGAACGGGAGCTCGTCCTTCCCCCCGGGTACACGATCCGGTGGAGCGGCCAGTGGGAGAACCAGATCCGCGCGAAGGAGCGGATGGAGCTCCTGATGCCTCTTGTCTTTCTCGTCATCTACATCATGCTCTACTTCGTCACGAAGGATTTCATGGAGGCCTTCGTCGTGATGCTCTCCGTTCCGTTCGCGCTCGTCGGGGGGATCTACCTCATCTACATACTCGGGTATAACTTCTCCGTCGCCGTCTGGGTAGGATTCATCGCGCTCTACGGACTGGCGGTGGAGACGGGGGTTGTGATGGTCGTGTACCTTCATGAGTCGCTCGACCGCCGTCTCCGCGCACACGAGCGCGGCGAGCGGGGCCCGGTGACGGACGCGGACATCATGGAGGCCACGGTGGAGGGATCTGTCCTGCGCCTGCGGCCGAAGGTGATGACGGTCGCGACGGCGATGATCGCTCTCGTTCCGATCATGTGGAGCAACGGTGTCGGTGCGGACGTCATGAAGCCGCTCGTTGCTCCGATGATCGGTGGACTCCTGACTTCGGCAATCCACGTGCTTGTGGTGACCCCCGTCCTCTTCGCATGGATGAAGCGCCGCGCGCTCAGAAACGGAACGCTGAAAGTCTCTCACATGAACGCGGGCCGCATGTGAATAATTGCATATTTCACATTTCTGTTGTATTCTTTCGCATTATTGTAGGCTGTTCGTCCATGTGACGGTACGCAACATTTTTTTGCGATTTGTGTGATACTATGCACAGTGACATTTGCACGAAGGGACCCGTGAAATGACAATACTTGTCGTGGATGACGAGCCGGAATACCGGCTGATTATGCGAAGCGTCCTGATGTCGGAGGGATGGGACGTTCTCCTTGCGGAGAACGGGGAAGAGGGGATGACGAAGATGAAGGAATCGAAAGTGGACATGGTCATCTCCGACATCTACATGCCGATAATGGACGGAATCAAGTTTCACCGCGAAGTGCGGGCGACGCCGGAATTTGAAAAGACGCCGTTTCTGTTCGTCTCCGCCTACGACGATCAGCACACGCTCGATTCGGTGAAGGATCCGCGCTACGAGGGCTTCCTCAGGAAAGCACGTCCTGTCGAAGAGATGATCGAATGGATCAATTACCTGACGACTCCCGAGGACAAGCGCCCCAAACTTCCACCCGGCGGGGCGCGGATCAAGGGGCAGACGCAGACGCGCTTTGGATCACGCGGGGGGAGCGGCACGCCCATACTCTAGTCCCGGGGCCGTTCTGCCGGGCCGGCTCCCGACGATGACGCGGGTCGTACTCCTGTATCGTCTCTGCGTGTCGTGCATCGCGCGCAGGGACCCGCGTATGACTGTTTCTCCCTCTCATTTTCCTCCCTGAAACCACACACAGAGTATGACAGACCACATCAGAAAACCCGCGACCCTTATTACGGGCGCCAACGGTGAGATGGGGCACGGACTCATCAATGCCCTCGCATCCTCCGGGTCCGGCAACATCATCGCGATCGACGTGCGCCCCGTCGATGAATCGCTGAGATCAAGGTGCGCGGAGACGATCACCGGTGACATACTCGAACAGCGCCTGATGGAGCGGCTCCAGAGCGAGTACGAGATCCAGACGATCTATCACCTTGCCGCGCTGCTTTCGACGCGTGCGGAGTTCACGCCTGAATCCGCGCACAAAGTGAACGTCGAAGGGACGATGTACCTCCTCAAGCTTGCCGTCGAGCAGTCCCGGTGGCACGGCGCCCCTGTCAAATTCCTCTTCCCAAGCTCCATCGCGGTCTACGGTCTCCCCTCCGTCGCTGCGAAGAGGAGCGCGGGGAAGGTCGCGGAAAAAGACTGGACGATGCCGATCACGATGTACGGCTGCAACAAACTCTACTGCGAACACCTCGGGCGGTACTACGCGCACCATTACCGCCAGCTCGCGGCGGATACGGAGAAACACGGGGGAGTCGATTTCCGTTGCATCAGGTTCCCCGGGCTCATGAGCGCCGTCACGGTACCGAGCGGGGGGACGAGCGACTATGCTCCCGAGATGCTCCATGCGGCGGCCCAGAAGAAACACTACGATTGTTTTGTCCGCGAGGACGCCCGCATCCCGTTCATGGCGATGCCCGACGCGATCGACGCCCTCCTGAAGCTCGAGGCCGCCCCGGCCCCGCGGCTTTCGCAATCCGTGTATAACATCACGAGCTTCAGCCCTTCCGCGGGGGAGATCCGCGCGATCGCGGTGAGGGCGTTTGCCGGGGCGGATATCACGTTCCGGCCCGACGACAAGCGTCAGGCGATCGTGGATTCCTGGCCGGAGGACGTCGACGACAGTGCTGCACGGAGGGACTGGGGTTTTGCCCCGGCATTCGACCAGCAGCGGGCGTTCGACACGTATCTGGTCCCGGGCATTCTTGAAAGGTACGCTCAATGAAACTCCCCCTTGTCCCTCTTCTCCTTGCCGCCGCATGTCTCACCGCCGCCGCACAGGAGACAGACACATCGGGTGTCTACGCCCCCGTTGCCGGGAATCTCCTCCGGACGGGGCTCGGGAGGCTGGGGGCGTACCGGATGCTGGAAGAGCTGACCTCCCGCGCCGGGCACCGGCTGAGCGGCTCGGCGGGAGCCGACACCGCGCTCGTCCTCGCAAAGGCGTGGATGGAAGAGAGGGGATTCAGCAACGTCCATTTCGAGCACATCATGGTCCCCCGGTGGGAGCGCGGAAAAACGGAGAAGGCCCGTCTTGAGATTCCGGGGAAGAGGTCCGTTCCGCTCTCCGTGTGTGCGCTCGGAGGGAGCGTTGCAACACCATCCGGCGGCCTCAACGCCGGCGTCATCGAGGTGAAATCGTTCGGGGAGCTGGAGAGCCTTGGAAGTGCCGCGGCCGGAAAGATATTATTTTTCAACCGTCCGATGGATCCGACCCTCCTGAACACGTTCGAAGCATACTCGGGCGCGGTCGATCAGCGGTCGCGGGGGGCGATTCAGGGGGCGAAGGCGGGCGCTCTGGCCGTCCTCGTGCGTTCGATGACGCTCGTCATCGACGCAGTTCCTCATACCGGCGCGATGGGGTATCAGGACGGGGTGAAGAAGATCCCCGCCGCGGCACTCAGCACGAAAGATGCGGAGATGCTGAGCGCGCTCCTGCACAGGGGCCTCCTGCTCCGTGTCAGGCTGACCCTCTCATGCAGGACGCTCCCCGACGTCCCTTCTGCGAATGTCATGGGAGAGATTACCGGCACACTGAACCCAGGCGAGGTGATCGTCATCGGAGGGCATCTCGATGCCTGGGACAAGGGGACGGGAGCGCACGACGACGGGTCAGGATGCGTGCAGGCGGTCGAAGCTCTCGATCTCATTCGGACGCTGGGACTCAAACCCGCCCGCACCATCCGGGCGGTGATGTTCATGAACGAGGAGAACGGGCTCAGAGGCGGGCGGGGATACGTCACGGATGCGCTCCGGCACGGTGAAAGACACACGGCGATGATAGAATCGGACGCGGGAGGATTCGCTCCCAGGGGATTTTCGGTGGACGCCGGCAATCCGGTGCGCGCGGCCGTCGGCCAGTGGAAGTCCATCCTCGAATTGGTGAATGCCGGCCGTCTTTTCTCCGGCGGGAGCGGAGTGGACATCTCCCCCATGGTTGCCACGGGAGTACCCGGGTTCGGGGTGGCGCCGGAGAACCACCGCTATTTCGACTATCATCACTCCGACAAGGACAGGATCGACAAAGTGAACCCCCGGGAACTCGAGATGGGAGCGATTGCCGAGGCGCTGCTCGCCTACATGATCGCTCAGGAAGGGCTCCCCGCCGGGACGGCTCCCTCCTCCCGCTGAGCCCTCTCCCCTTATATTGCCCCCGCTCGGAAAATGAACCTCCGCGCTGTATACACTATGAGAATCCACTCGAAGTTCTCATATGACGACACAGCGCACAGAGGAGGGTATCATGGGCGATGAGGCAGCCGCAACGATGTATTCGACGATGGTAAGGGCGGGAAAAACAACGTACTACGTTGACGTCAAGGAGGCGAAGAATGGGAGGAAATATATCGCGATTTCGGAGAACAGGATCGACGACGGGGAGAAGAAACAGCGTTCGACCGTCCGCGTTTTCGGCGAATCCATAGAACAATTCCGGCAGGCAATAGACGAAGCCGCCGCCTCCGTCATCCAGTAACCCCCCGGTTCCGGGCTCCGCCCCGTTGAGCGCCCCCTGACCCTTTACGGTGTTCCCTGCATCTTATGTGACAAAGAAACCACACTGAAGGGAGAGGGTTCATGGAGCATCTCACGAAGCAGACGTTTCAGGAAAAGGTGTTCGATTTCGAGAAGAACAAGGAATGGTCGTTTGCAGGTGAACTTCCCTGCATAGTGGATTTCTACGCGGACTGGTGCGGACCGTGCAAGATGGTCGCGCCCGTCCTGGAGGATCTCTCGAAGGAATTTGCGGGGAAGATTAACATTTACAAGGTTGACACGGATAAAGAACAGGAACTTGCCTCCGTGTTCGGGATACGGAGCATTCCCTCGATACTCTTTATTCCAAAGGAGGGGAAGCCCCAGATGGCCACGGGCGCAATGCCGAAAGAGTCATTCATCCAGGCGATAACGGAAGTCCTCCGGGTCGCCGCCTAAGCCGAACATACCGCCCGCCTTCCGGGCCGCAGGCGCCGTACTGCGGTGACGATTGATGTTGTGAATACCCGCCATGTCTGGACATTGAGTCTCATCTGGCATATATTGAAGAGGCCGGAGGGGGGATGATCCCCCTCCGGTATTTTTCCCACGATGCCAGAGATGCCCCGTCAATGCAGGAAACCCTCCTCCTGAGCGCGCTTGCGCTCCTCCTTGCCGCCGTCGTCATGCTTATCGTCATCCTGCGCCGTCATTCCGGCCAGGCGGGAAGCGACCTCCTTGTCCGTTTTGAAGCGCTGAAATCGGGACTCGAAACAGTCGACCGCCTGCTGCGGGACGAGTCTGCCCGTTCCAGGGACGCCTCCGAGCGTTCCGCGGCCCAGGACAGGGAAGAGCTGCAGAGGGCGCTGCGCGCAAGCGCGGATTCACTCCAGGCCCGTCTCGCCGAGATTGCCGCGCTAGAGAGGGGCCAGCTCGATTCGTTCGCCGCCCAGCTGAACGCGGTCCAGCAGACGACGGGGGAGAAGCTCGACAGGGTGCGTGACAGCGTGGAGGGAAAACTCGCTTCCATACAGGCGGATAACAGCGCTCAGCTCGAAAAGATGCGCGAGACCGTCGACGAGAAGCTCAAGAATACCCTGGAGCAGCGGCTTGGCGAGTCGTTCCGGCACGTCAGCGAGCGGCTGGAACAGGTCCAGCTCGGCCTGGGTGAGATGAGGGCGCTCGCGGCCGGTGTGGGGGATCTCAAGAAGGTTCTCACAAACGTCAGGACGCGCGGGACGTGGGGGGAGATTCAGCTCGGGGCGCTTCTGGAGCAGATACTCACCCGCGAGCAGTATGAGAAGAACGTGCCGACGAAAGCCGGGAGCAACGATCGGGTGGAGTTCGCGGTCAAGTTCCCGGGACACGGCAACGGAGGTCCTCTGTGGCTCCCTATTGACGCCAAGTTCCCCCAGGAGGATTATCAGCGCATCGTCGACGCCTCGGAACAGGCGAATCCCGTCCTTCTGGAGGAATCCTCGAGACAGCTGGAGAACCGGATCCGTCTGGAAGCAAAGACGATATGCGACAAGTACATTGATCCTCCCCACACGACGGACTTTGCGATAATGTTTCTACCGACAGAGGGGCTCTATGCAGAAGTGATCCGCAGGCCGGGACTCACGGAAGACATCCAGCGCAGTTTCAGGATCATCGTCACGGGTCCGACGACGCTCGCTGCACTTCTCAACAGTCTCCAGATGGGATTCCGGACGCTGGCGATCGAGAAACGCTCGGGTGAGGTCTGGTCCCTTCTGGGAGCGGTGAAATCGGAGTTCGGAAAGTTCGGCGACATACTCGATAAGACGCAGAAGAAGCTTCAGGAAGCAAGCAACACGATCGAAAGCGCCGCGACGCGGACACGCCAGATCGAGAGGAAACTGCGCGACGTGCAGGAACTCCCCTCCGGCGACGCGGTGAAACTTCTCGGTGACGATCCGGGCGTACAGGATGAGGAGATCGCATGAACAGCACTGCCCCTCTTGATGAAGTCTACAGGGTGATATTCAACGATCACCATGACCCGTTCGCGGTGCTGGGGCCCCACATCCTTGACGGCGGACGGCTTGCGATACGCGCGTTCCTCCCCGGCGCGCTGACCGTTTCAGTCATCGGCGCCGGAGGCGTTCTGAACGGCCGGGAAATTCCGATGGAGAAACTCCATGACCTCGGCTTCTTCGAGGTTGTCATACCGGAGTGCCGCGAGGTTTTCCCCTACAGGCTCAGAAAGACGCTCGCCGGCGGGCGGGTGGAGGAGTTCCATGATTCGTATTCGTACATGCCGACGCTGACGGACTTCGACATTTACCTCTTCAACGCGGGGGATCACCACAGGATCTATGAAAAGCTCGGCGCGCACTATGCCGATGTCAACGGCGTGGGGGGTGTGCAGTTCGCCGTCTGGGCTCCATCGGCCCGGAGCGTTAGCGTGATCGGGGACTTCAACGGATGGGACAGGCGCTGCCACGCCATGCGCGTCCTTGGGTCGTCGGGGATCTGGGAGATTTTCATCCCGGGCCTTGCCGAGGGGGAACTTTACAAGTTCCAGATCAAAACGCAGAACGGGTTCGTCATGGACAAGACCGATCCGTATGCGTCGGAGATGGAGATCCGCCCCCGCACCGCGTCAAGGGTGAACTTCCTCCGGGGCTTCGACTGGGGGGATGCGGCATGGGTGGAAACGCGCTCCCGCGGCGGCCAGTTGGCCGGCCCGGTGGCAATGTACGAAGTTCACATCGGTTCGTGGCAGAGGGGGGAGGGGAACCGCTGGCTCACGTACCGCGAGACGGCGGACAGGATCGTCGGGTATCTCCTCCAGGAGGGGTTTACGCACGTCGAGCTCATGCCCGTGATGGAGCATCCCCTGGACGGGTCGTGGGGCTACCAGGTCACAGGCTATTTTGCGCCCACGAGCAGGTTCGGAACCCCGTCCGATTTCAAGTACTTCGTGGACCTGTGCCACAGGAACAACATCGGCGTCGTTCTCGACTGGGTCCCTGCACATTTTCCGAAGGACATACACGCGCTTGCACAGTTCGATGGAACTCACCTGTACGAACACGCTGACCCGCGCAAGGGGGAGCACCAGGACTGGGGAACGTTCATATTCAATTTCGGAAGAAATGAGGTTAAGAACTTTCTTATAAGCAACGCGCTCTTCTGGCTCGAAGAGTATCACATCGACGGCCTCCGGATCGACGCGGTCGCCTCGATGCTCTACCTGGATTACTCCCGCAAGGAGGGGGAATGGATCCCCAACAAGTACGGCGGGAGGGAAAACCTCGAAGCCGTCGAGTTCATCCGCTACCTGAACGGCGTCGTGCACCGTTACCACCCTGGCGTGCTCACGATCGCGGAGGAATCGACCTCGTGGCCCGGAGTGACGAATTCTGTGGAGAACGGGGGATTGGGGTTCGACCTGAAGTGGAACATGGGGTGGATGCACGACATACTCGAATACTTCTCGATGGATCCTGTCTACAGGACGTTTCATCACAGGAACCTGACGTTTGTACTTCTGTACGCGTTCACCGAGCGGTTCCTCCTCCCCCTTTCGCATGACGAAGTCGTTCACGGGAAGGGTTCGCTCCTGGGAAAGATGCCTGGGGATCTCTGGCAGAAATTTGCAAACCTGCGGCTCCTTCTCTCGCTCATGTATGCGTTCCCGGGAAAGAAACTTCTCTTCATGGGGGGAGAGATCGGACAGTGGGACGAGTGGAACAATGAGAAGAGCATTGACTGGCATCTCCTTGCGTACGCAACGCACAGGGGGGTTCAGGACATGGTGAAGGACCTGGGGGCGCTCTACAGCCGGGAACGGGCGATGCACGAAGTCGATTTTCAATACACCGGGTTTGAATGGGTTGATTTCCACGATGCGGCGTCAAGCGTGATCGCGTTCGACCGGAAATCCGCCGACGGGACGGAAACGATCACCGCAGTTTTCAACTTCACTCCTGTTCCCCGCATCGGTTACAGAATCGGTGTGTGGCAGCCGGGGACGTACCGGGAGATATTCAACAGCGATGCGCTCTGCTACGGGGGATCCAACATAGGCAATTACGGTGCGGTGAACGCCGAAGCCGTCCCCGTTCATGGAAGAGAATACTCGCTGAACCTCGCACTTCCACCCCTTGCGGCACTCTATTTCAAGAGAGAATAGAGGTTCAAGAGAGAACAAATGCCGTTCCCTCCGAATATCTGTCAATTCGCTTGACTTTCTGGGTCGTTTATCGGTAGATTTAAACGAACAAAACGACCATATCGGCCTTAACTAATGACAGGTTCGATACAGAAAACTATTCTCTCCACGGCTGATGTCGCGCGGCTCTTCAACGTCACTGAAACGACGGTGAAAAGGTGGGCCGATGAGGGGACGCTGAAATGCCACAAGACCCCCGGGGGGCACCGGAAATTTGAGATCCGGAATGTCGTGGAATTCGCTGAAGCAAACCACTTCGAGCCGTCGGGAGCTCTCGAGATTTCTGGGAGCGACGGGCTCGACTCGAAAATTCAGGTTGCCGTCCTGGCACGGGATTTCCCGCTTCTTGTGGAATCGTATGTCCGCAGGGCGCTCACGCCCGATGGGAACGGTCTGTTCCCGTTCCTCTCCTACCTGTACCAACACTGCATGCAGATCTGGGAGCTGCACGACCGTGTGATCCGCCCCGCTATGGAGGAGATCGGCGAGCGATGGTCCCGGGGGGAGATAGGGATCGGACACGAGCACAGTGCCTCGTATGAGACGCTCGAGGCACTGGCGAAACTCCAGCTCCAGATCCGCATAAAGCCTCCTTCGGGGCGAGCGGTCGTCTGCGCGACGATCGGCGATGAGCTCCACGAGATAGGGCTCCGCTGTGCGGCGTACCTTTTCGAATCAGAAGGATGGGAAACCCGCTACCTTGGTTCCCGCATCCCGGCCGAAGCCGTCAGCGCCGCCATTGATCAATGGCAGCCCGATATTGTATGTCTCTCCTCTACGGTCTCCGCCGGCGGGGATCACATGCGTGATCTTGAAACGGTCGCCGGGGCGGCGAAAAAGGCGGGTGCTGTACTCCTGGCGGGGGGCCGGCTCGCCGGATCGCTACGCCGGAAGGACGGCGTTGTGGACGCCTCGCATAATTCCTCGCAGGATCTTCTCTGCTTCTTACAGGGGTTCGGCAGGTCCGGTTCACCCTGCAGCGGGGGCGATCTCCCCGAAGAGAGACATTCCTGATCCCCCGTCCCTCTCACGTGAATGCTCCCCGAAAATTCGGACGCGTGCTCGTCTGGATGAGGCGTACGGTCAGGATCTCGGACAACGGTCCGCTCTGGCATGCACTCGAGGAGGGCGCTGACGTGATTCCGTTCCTCTGTACGCATGAGTCGGGTGCTGACGGTGCGGAGACGGGTTCCCGTTCACATTGCTCCGGAGCCCCCTCCGGCGCGGGAAGGAGCGCACACACATGAACATCGTCGTCGCAGGCGGAAGCGGATTCATGGGGTCTTCAGTCGTGCCCCTCCTCCGCAGCGAAGGGCACAACGTGGTCGTGCTGACGCGTGCTCCGGCCCGGAGTGCGCGCACGGAAGATGCGGCACGTGTTTCCTGGGACGGCAGGACACAGGGGGAGTGGGCCGTTCACGTCCGTCGTGCGGATGCCGTCATCAACCTGGCGGGAGAATCAATCGGCGACGGGCGGTGGACCGCGTCCCGGAAGAGACGGATCGTGGAGAGCCGGATCGACGCCACGCGTGCTCTTCTTGAAGCGATGATGACCGGAGAGAAGAAACCCTCCGTCTTCATCAACTCCTCGGCAGTGGGGTATTACGGTCCCGTCGAATCGGGAGACGTTACTGAGGACCATCCCCCCGGTGCCGGATTTCTTGCGGACCTCTGCGTCCGCTGGGAGCAAGAGGCGCTTGCCGCCGGGGAGCTCGGGTGCCGTGTGGTGGTTCTGCGCACCGGTGTCGTTCTGGGGGAAAAGGGGGGCGCGCTTGAAAAAATGCTCCTTCCGTTCCGCTTGTACGTCGGCGGACCCGTCGGTTCAGGGAAGCAGTGGTTTCCCTGGGTGCACAGGGATGACGTTGCGGGGGTGATCCTCTTCGCTCTCGGCAATCCGGCGCTTTCAGGTCCCGTCAACCTGGTGGCCCCCGGGTGCGTGACGATGAAGGAGTTTTGCGCCGCGCTGGGAGCCGCCCTTTCAAGGCCCTCCTGGCTTCCGGTCCCTTCGTTCCCTCTCCGTGTTGCGCTCGGCGAGATGGCCGGCATGATACTTACCGGTCAGCGCGCCGTCCCCTCGCAACTGCTCCGCTTGGGGTATCAATTCCGCTACCCCGGCGTCGCCGCCGCGCTCGCTGCCGTGGTCTGATTTCACTTCATCCCGCTTTTTCGTACATTTAACGCTGCAGTGTTCCAGGTTCTGACCGCTCTTCCTTACTTACCCAGGAAAAGGACTATCCCGTGTCAATGCCAAATAAGCACATTGATTTTTTCAGAAGGAAAGAACGCCTTGTAAACGGAGGGGCAAGCAGGGCATCCGAGAAACAGATGGCGCTCGGCAAGCTCACCGCCCGGGACCGTATCACCGCTTTGCTCGACGTCGACTCGTTTTATGAATTTGATCTCTTCGTCGAGCACCGCTGCCGCGACTTTGACATGGACAAGAAGGTCCTTCCCGGTGACGGCGTAATAACGGGGACCGGCTCAATCATGGGATACCCGGTATGCATCTATGCGCAGGACTTCACCGTAGCGGGGGGCTCGCTCGGTCTGATGCATGCGCGGAAGATCACGAAGATCATGGATCACGCGATCAAAATGGGGATGCCCATTATCGGTATCAACGACTCGGGAGGGGCCCGTATCCAGGAGGGGGTGGACTCACTCGCAGGATACGGCGAGATATTCTATAGGAATACGCTCGCATCCGGCATCGTGCCGCAGATCTCCGTGATCCTGGGCCCCTGTGCGGGGGGCGCAGTCTATTCCCCCGCTCTGACGGATTTCGTCTTCGTGGTGGACAATATCTCCAAGATGTTTATCACGGGACCCGAAGTCATAAAAACGGTCCTGGGCGAGGAGATCTCCATGGAGGACCTCGGCGGAGCCCGAGTCCACAGCGAGATATCCGGCAACGCCCACTTCTACGCGAGGAATGAGCTCGAGTGCTTCCACCAGATCAAACAGCTCTTCACGTTCATCCCCTGGAACAACAAGAAGAAGGCCGAACGGTACCCGGTGAAGCCGCCGAAGGCGAAGTTCGACATCGAGCGGATCGTGCCGATGGATTCACGGAAGCCGTACGACGTGAGGCATGTGATCTGCGCCCTGTGCGACAACTCCGAATTCCTGGACGTCCACGCCAACTGGGCTGCGAATATCGTCGTCGGGTTTGCGCGGATCGACGGGGAAACCGTGGGGATCGTCGCCAACCAGCCCATGGTCCTTGCCGGCGTACTTGACGTCGATTCATCCGACAAGGCTGCCCGGTTTATCCGTTTCTGCGACGCGTTCGGCATTCCTCTTATCACGTTTGTCGATCTTCCGGGATATCTCCCCGGCGTCGACCAGGAACACGCCGGCGTCATACGACACGGCGCGAAGCTCCTCTATGCATTCAGCGAGGCCACAGTCCCCAAGATCACCGTCATCCTTCGGAAGGCGTACGGAGGGGGATATATCGCCATGTGCTCGCGGCACCTGGGGGCGGACTTCGTCGTTGCGTGGCCGACCGCGGAGATCGCCGTCATGGGGCCCGAGGGCGCCGCGAACATCATATTCAGAAATGAGATCGCCGCCGCTCCGGACCCGGCCGAGATGCGCCGCCGGAAGGTTTCGGAGTACACGGAAAAATTCGCGAACCCGTACGTTGCCGCGGCCTCGGGGCATATCGACGCGGTGATAAGTCCCGCGGCCACGAGGGACTTCCTCATCCACGCGATACAGATATCGGCGAACAAGAGCGAATCCCGGCCATATAAGAAACACGGGGTACCCCCCTCATGAGCGCCGTGCCGACAGACGAAACGCTGCGGGAGCTCGTGATAGGTGAGGTATCATACGCGACCCGATACACGAAAAAGTTCGAAACGCGCTCTCTGTACGTTTCACCCGACCCGCGCCTCGTCCGATGCGTCATCCCGGGGGTCATACTGGAGGTGTCCGTGCGGAAGGGGATGCGCGTGAAGGAAGGCGATCCTCTTCTCGTGCTCGAGGCCATGAAAATGCAGAACCAGGTTGTCTCCCCTCATGAGGGGACGATCCATGCGCTCTGTGTTTCCGCCGGCGACGCGGTGACGAAGGGACAGGTGTTTCTCGAATTTGAATGACCCCGGCCCGCAGGCCGCGGAATGTGCACCCGGGAGGAATGAGAGTCATGGATCAGCCCCACCATGCACTGCGCATCGAGCACGTCGGAATAGCAGTCCGGGATCTTGACGCCGCGATAGGAATCTACGAGAAGCTTCTCGGCGTCCCCTGTTATGCGGTGGAGGAAGTCGCGGATCAGTCGGTGAAGACCGCATTCTTCCGCCTGGGGGAATCGAAGGTCGAGCTTCTGCAGAGCACGAGTCCCGACGGACCGGTGGCAAAATTCATCGAGAAACGGGGGGAGGGGATCCATCACATCGCCTATGCCTCCGGTGACATACACGTTGCGCTTCGCGATCTCGCCGCGGACGGTGTGCGGCTCATCGACGGGAGCCCGCGAAAGGGTGCGGAGGGACTCTCCATAGCGTTCGTCCACCCCGGCTCGGCCTGCGGCGTTCTGACGGAGTTCACCGAATTCCCCCCCCGGCATTCATGATCGACTATCTCGCATCGTCTCCGCTCCTCCTCCTTTTTGCGGTGATCGGCCTCGGATGGCTGGCCGGCAGCATCCGCGTCTTCGGCTTTTCTCTCGGCCCGGCGGCGGTGCTCTTCGTGGGGATACTGTTCGGTTCGCTCGACTCCCGCCTAAGGATCCCCGAGCTTCTCTATGTTCTGGGCCTCGTCCTGTTCGTCTACACTATCGGTCTCCAGTCCGGCCCGTCGTTCTTCTCTTCGTTCGGGAAAAGAGCGCTCCGGGCGAATCTCTTCGCGTTTGCCGCAATCCTCCTCGCAGCCGGGATGGCCGTCGCGGGCTCCAGGGTCCTGGGTCTCGACGGACTGTCGATGGTGGGGGTATTCTGCGGGGCGTTGACGAACACGCCTGCGCTTGCCGCCGGCGTTGAGGCGATCCGCAGCGCACCGGGCGGAGCTGCGCTGACGGCGCTCGAAATGCAGGCCAGGACGAGCGCGCCCGTGATCGGCTACAGCGTTGCATACCCGTTCGGGGTCATCGGCGTGCTCCTTGCCTTCCACATTTCGGGGAAGATGAGATCCGGTGCGGCGAAGAGGGAGCCGGAAGTGGGGCCCGCGACAGGAGAGACGCCCGGACCCCTGTACGGGAGGACGTACCGTGTCGTGAACCCGGGCGTCTTCGGCAGATCCGTGGCTTCTCTCCTGGGCGATGGATCGCACCACGGGTTTGTCCTCAGCCGTCTCCGGCGCGGGGAGGAGACCTCGCTCGTGTACGCCGAGACGACGCTGGCGAAGGACGACCTTGTCGTCGCCGTGGGGGACACGCCGGCGCACGAGAGGGCCCGGGTACTCTTCGGCGAAGAATCGGGCCGGGAAATACAGACGGAGAACAAGGAATTCGACTTCCGCAGGATCGACGTCTCCGACAAGCGGGTGATCGGCAGGACGATACGGGAGCTGGACATACAGCGGCTTCTCGATGCGACGATAACGAGGGTACGGCGGGGGGACGTCGATTTCATCCCGACGGGTGAGACGGTCCTCGAAAGGGGAGACAGGGTCCGCGTTCTGACGTGGGCCGGTAACCTGGACCGCGTGGCGCGGTTTCTCGGGGACTCCGTCCGTTCGGGATCGGAGGCCGACTTCCTCTCCCTTTCCGTTGGACTTGCCGCGGGCATACTCCTCGGGATCGCGACGTTCCCCCTCCCGGGCGGCGGGACATTTTCTCTCGGATTTGCGGGGGGGCCCCTCATCGCCGGTCTCCTCCTCGGACGCCTGCAGCGAACCGGTCCGATCTCATGGGGGATGCCCTTCAGCGTGAATCTAACGCTGCGTCAGGTGGGACTCGTCCTGTTCCTGGCGGGGATAGGGACCAAAGCGGGAGACGGGTTCGCGGGGACTGTCGAACGGGGCGGCTGGGCCCTCATGGCGGTTGGTGCGGGGATCACACTCGTGACGACGATCCTTGTCCTCGGTGTTGGGAGCCGGCTCCTCCGTCTTTCATATCCGGCCGTCATGGGTCTCATGTCCGGCATACAGACACAGCCGGCCTGCCTTGCCTACGCCAACGAACACGGCGCGTCCGATGCCCCGAATGTCTGGTACGCGTCCGTTTACCCGGTCTCGATGATCGCGAAGATCATCATGGCGCAGCTCCTTGTTTCCCGGTTGATGTGAGCCCCGTTGAATCTGTCCTTCAGGCGTCGTAAATTGACCTCAGTCATTTCATGCCAACATACAGGACTCCTTCTTGAACCCTTTCTTTGCATTCCTGCTCGGCGTCGTCCAGGGACTGACCGAGTTTCTCCCGGTAAGCAGCACTGCCCATCTCACGCTTGCCGGAAAACTTCTGAACGTCATAGACCCCAATCACCCGGAGGCCTGGACCGAGTTCATCGCCGTGATGCAGCTCGGGACCGTGGCCGCGGTGATACTGTACTTCAGGAAGGACCTCTGGGAGATGGTCGCATCCCTTCTTCATGATCTGCGGAACATGCGCCGCGGCAGCGGGGGCACGCCGGGAGGAGGATTCACCGAACACTCCCGCATGGCATTCTATATCGTCATCGGCACGCTCCCCGTCGCTCTGGTGGGGCTCTCGTTGAAGAAGATCATCGAGGGATCGATGACGAAGAGCACGCTCGTGATCGCGATAAGCATGATTGCGCTCGCCCTTCTGCTCTGGCTAGCGGAAAAAGTCGCCCGCCACGTCCGGGGGATTTCCCAGGTCACATGGGTTGATGCTCTCGTAATCGGGTTCGCGCAGGTCTGCGCGCTCATACCGGGCTCATCACGATCCGGAACGACGATCACCGCCGGGCTCTTTCTCGGCCTTACCCGGGAATCTGCCGCACGGTTTTCGTTTCTTCTGAGCATCCCCGCCGTTGTCGCCAGCGGGCTGTTCGAACTCACAAAGATCCACGGGGGATTCGATCTTGGCCTGGGGAACCTCTTGATTTCGACCGTCGTTTCCGGCGTCGTCGGATACGCCGCGATTGCCTGGCTCCTGAGATACCTTATGCGGAACACGGCGATGGTGTTTGTCTGGTACCGGCTCGCCCTGGGCCTCCTCCTCTTTACACTCCTCGCGAACGGGCTCATGCAGCCCTGAACCCTTTTTCCCGCTGATTTTCAGGGTTTTCCTCCGCCCGGTATTTCTTGGCATCACGCACAGGCAGATCCGGGCGGAGGTGATTTGACTCACAGTCTAATCTCTCCGGATTCATTACAATAACACCGTGTTCGTGCGGGTGGATGCGGTGCAGCCTACATTTGGAGATCCATAGTGAACACCGAAGAAGATGACCTCGAAGGGCTTACCCCTGCCGAGGCATTCCGACGTGCAAAAGTCGATCATTTCCTCCAGCATGTGCGGGACTATGTCGAAATGGGCCGGTATCTGGCGGGGCTCAAGACGCTCGACACTGTCTTCGGTCTGGATTCTTCGAATGAAGAGGGGAGGCTCCTCAAAGGGACGATCGACGATCTCGTTGCGCATATCCTCAAGCGGACGACGAACGGAAAGGGAGAGCACACAAACGAACCGCGTCCCCGTCCGCGCAGGTCCGATCTCGTGATGATCGTTGACCAGGATGAACGCCTCCTCACGTCGCTCACGGGGACGCTCCGCCGGTACGGTTTCATGGCAATCGGGGCTTCGAGTTACGAAGAAGCCCTTGAAACGTATTCGATGTTCAGGCCAGAGGTCGTGATATCCGAAGTGAATTTTGAAACCGGACCGAAAGGGTTCGACCTTTATCTCTGGCTGAAAACCAACGCCGGGCATCAGGACGTCCCGTTCCTGTTCCTCGCGACGCGCATCGACCGCGAGACGCTGATCGCGGGGAAACGCTTCGGCGTCGATGACCTGATAATGAAACCTGTCGACGACGACGTCGTGATCGCTTCCGTCATCAACTGCATATCCCGCAGGAAATCGGCCCAATTGCGGACCTGAAGCGCTCATCTGTGGGCGCTCATCCGCCCTGTTTCTTGATTTTCCTCCCCCTTCTCCGTACCTTCTGCCGTACAGTCAGGTCCCGCTTCAACCAATGACAGAACTCGTCGTCAACGAGATATTCCACAGTATACAGGGGGAATCCAGCCACACGGGGAGACCCTGTGTATTCGTCCGTCTGACGTACTGTAACCTGCGCTGCACCTGGTGCGACACCGCGTACGCGTTTGAAGAGGGGACGCCCATGTCCCTGGACGCAATCCTCTCCCGGGTTGCGTCGTTCCGCTGCCCTCTCGTGGAAATCACCGGCGGTGAGCCGCTCCTCCAGGAAGGCGTGCACCCGCTCTGTACGGCGCTTTGCGACGCGGGATACGAGGTCCTCGTCGAGACCTCGGGGAGCATAGACATCGCCGCACTCGACAGCAGGGTGAAAAGGATCGTCGATTTCAAATGCCCCGGAAGCGGGATGGTGAAGAAAAACCTCTGGGCAAACGTGGGGGCGCTCACCCCCCTCGACGAGGTGAAGTTCGTCATCCGTGACAGGGAAGATTTCGAGTGGGTGGTCGCAAAGATCCGGGAACACGGGATCGATGCCCGGTGCACGGTCCTGATGTCCGTTGTCTTCGGCGAGCTTGAGCCGGTCGACCTCGCCCGCTGGATTCTTGATGCAGGGGTCAACGCGAGGTTTCAGCTTCAGGCCCACAAGTACATCTGGGAACCCGCTGCCAGGGGGGTGTGATGGGGGGAACACGGGCGGTCGTGCTGGCGAGCGGAGGGATGGACAGTTGCGTCACGGTGGCGATCGCCCGCCAGACACACGATACGGCACTGCTCCACTGCACATACGGGCAGCGGACCGCTTCCCGCGAACTCCGTTCATTTCATTCCATCGCCGACCACTATGGCATCCGGACCCGCCTTGTCGTTTCCATGGAGCATCTGGGGAAGATCGGCGGCTCCAGCCTCACTGACCCCTCCATGCCGGTGCGCGAGGCGGACCTCAGCGCGAAAGGAATCCCTTCGTCCTACGTCCCCTTTCGCAACGCCAACATGCTCGCGGCGGCGGTGAGCTGGGCTGAAGTCCTGGGAGCCCACGCGGTCTTCGTGGGCGCGGTCGAGGAAGACTCTTCCGGATACCCTGACTGCAGAAGAGAGTTCTATGACGCGTTCGAAGCGGCGGTGCGGTCCGGGACAAAACCCGGTTCGGACATCACGATCGTCACCCCGGTCATCCGGATGAGGAAGAGCGACATTGTCCGTGCCGGGATAGACCTGGGCGCGCCGCTGCACCTCACCTGGTCCTGTTATCAACGCGAAGACGTCGCCTGCGGCGTCTGCGACAGCTGCGCCCTCCGACTGCGGGGATTCCGCAACGCCGGTGCCGAAGACCCGATACCGTACGAGGTCCGGCCCGACTACGCCTGAAGGGAAGCGGCGCAATCCCGGTTTGTTCCATAAGGGAGAACCCCATGCAGCACCTCAAAGAAAGTCTCGCAAAGCTCGTCCTTGAAACATCTACGAATCTTCCCCCCGACGTCAGGCGCGCCCTCAGTGCCGCGATGAAAGCAGAGACCCCCGCGACGCAATCCGCACTGGCGCTTGACACGATCGCGATAAACGTCGACATGGCATGCGACGGGGCCGCGCCCATCTGCCAGGACACCGGAATGCCGACGTTCGAAATCAGGACGCCGGTCGGGACGAACCAGATTGAAATCGCCGGCCTCATCCGTGAAGTGATCGTCGAGGCGACGAAGTCGGGGACCCTCCGCCCGAACCAGGTGGATTCCCTTACCGGGAAAAACAGCGGGAACAACCTGGGAGAAGGGACTCCGGTGATCCACTTTGAACAGTGGGAGCAGGACGAGATCGAGGTGCGGCTCATACTCAAGGGGGGGGGATGTGAGAACAAGAACATTCAGTACTCCGTCCCCTGCGAGCTGCCGGGTCTCGGCAGGGCCGACAGGAACATTGACGGCGTGCGGAAGTGCATCCTCCACGCGGTGTACCAGGCGCAGGGGCACGGATGCAGCGTCGGGGCGATCGGCGTGGCGATCGGAGGCGACCGGGCCTCGGGGTACCACTTCGCGAAACAGCAGCTGTTCCGCACGCTCGACGACATCAATCCGAACCCCGAGCTCGCGAAGCTCGAGGCCTACGTCCTGCAGAGCGCAAACAAGCTCGGCATCGGCACGATGGGCTTCGGCGGGGCGGTCACGCTGATCGGCTGCAAAATCGGCGCGTATCACCGTCTCCCGGCGAGCTTCTTCGTTTCCGTGGCCTACGACTGCTGGGCGTTCCGTCGGCTGGGCGTGATACTCGATCCGCGCACGGGCGCCATACGCCGGTGGCTCTACAGGGATGATACCCCCGCGGTGCACATGGCGCGATCGCAGGGACTCCCGCTCACGGGACGTGAGGTCCGGCTGACTGCGCCCCTTTCCGAGGAGCAGGTGCGTTCGCTGAATGTGGGGGATGTGGTTCTCCTGAACGGACCCATGCATACCGGCCGCGACATGATACACCACCACCTCATGACGCACGAACCTCCCGTCGACCTGAAGGGGGCGCTTCTGTATCACTGCGGCCCGGTATCGCTCAAGAGAGGGGACGCCTGGTTCATGAATGCTGCAGGTCCCACGACGAGCAGCCGCGAAGAGCCATACCAGGCGGAGGTGATACGGAAATGCGGGATCCGCGCGGTGATCGGAAAGGGTGGGATGGGACCGAAAACGCTCGCCGCGCTGAAGGAGTTCGGAGCGGTGTATCTTAATGCCATCGGCGGCGCCGCCCAGTACTATGCGAAATGCATCACGCAGGTCGAGGGGGTCGATTTCCTCGAATTCGGTATCCCGGAGGCAATGTGGCATATCCGCGTGAAGGATTTCCCCGCCATCGTGACGATGGACTCGAACGGGAACAGCCTCCATGCGGACGTGGAGAAGGCATCGGCGCAGGAGCTTGCCAGATTTGCAGCCCCGGCTTCTCTCTGAACTCCAACCACCCGGAGGATTCTCATGCCACTTCAGATTCCCCTGAACGTCGTCCCTTCCATCACCTCGGTCCAGGACATGGTCCTGCGCTCGGCGAGGGTTTACGGGGAGAAAATCGCCCTCGAAGATCTGAAGGAATACCCGATCCCGCGGCTTACCTATGCCGGCCTCCTCAGGAACATACTGAAGTTCGGCGTCGCCCTCCGGGCAATGGGGATAAAGGAGCGGAGCCACATTGCGGTGATAGGGGAGAACAGGGTGCAGTGGTCGCTCGCCTATCTCACGTCGATGTGCTTCAATTACGTCGTTGTCCCCGTCGACAGGGCCCTGATGTCGAATGAGATTCTCAACATCCTGCACGAATCGGACGCCTCGGCGATCATCTATTCGGATGCATTCGAGCCTCTTGTGCGGGAGAGCCGGGCATCGATGAAGAACCTGAAGTTCTACATCAACATGGACATCCCGGCGAAGAAAGAGAAAACGTTTTCGATGGTGGAGCTCGTGGAGCGGAGCCCGGGCTGTTCGCCTGAACAGCTCCCGAGGATCCACCCGGAAGAACTTGCCGAGATAATATTCACGTCGGGGTCACTGGGTCGCGCAAAAGGGGTCATGCTCAGCCAGATGAACCTCGCGGAGAACCTGATGGCAATGACGAAGATGATACGGATCACGTCCGAAGACCGGTTTCTCGGCGTTCTTCCGATTCACCACACGTACGCCTGCACGTGCGGGTTCCTCTGCCCCATGTTCATGGGTTCTTCCGTCCATTTCGCGCAGTCGCTCAAGACCATTGTCGATGACCTGCAGACAGTCCACGCGACGATACTCCTGTCCGTGCCTCTGATGTACGACAAGATGTTCAAGACGGTGTACAGGACAATACAGCAGAAGAAGCTCACGTCAATGATCGTTGGACCGCTTATCAGGGCCGGCGCGGTTGTGGAAAAATTCGGCTGGAAGAGCTTCCGGCGGACCGTCTTCAACGAGATCCACGAGAAGTTCGGCGGGTCGATACGCCTGTTCATCGCGGGGGGGGCCGCCCAGGATCCCCTTGTCGCGAAGGGGCTTCGCGAGTTCGGGTTCGGTTTTGTCCAGGGGTACGGTCTGACGGAAACGGCCCCCATCCTGACGCTGAACAGGGTCGAAGACTTCAGGGACGATTCCGCCGGCATCCCCCTTCCCGGCGTCACGCTCAGGATCGCCGAGCCGGACCATGTGGGCATCGGTGAAATCTGGACACGGGGGAAGAACGTGATGCTCGGGTACTACAAGAACGAAGAGGCCACCAGGGGCGTGTTCGAAGACGGCTGGTTCAAGACGGGCGACCTCGGACGGATGGACGGGGACGGTTTCCTCCACATCATGGGGAGGATGAAGAACGTCATCATCTCCAAGAGCGGCGAAAACGTCTACCCCGAAGAGCTTGAGGATCTCCTCAATCGCAGCCCGTTCGTCATGGAGTCGCTCGTCTACGGCGAGGTCGACCCTAAACAGGGGGAGATCATCGCCGCGCAGGTCGTTGTCGATGCGGGCTCGTTCATCGAGCTTGCGGAAACAAAGGGGAAGGAGATCACCCCCGATCTCATGAAATCCGTCATCGGGGAAGAGATCGCCGTCGTGAATAAAGAGGTCGCCCCGTTCAAGCAGATCCGGAAATTCTACATAAGGGACCGCGAGTTCGAGAAGACGACGACGCAGAAGGTGAAGCGGTTCCTGGCGCAGAAAAAGAATTAAAGGGCGTGATGTTGCGGCGCGCCCGGGAAGGAGTGGACGTTGGATCTTGTCCTTGTGAAGAATTTTCCGGACCGGATGTACGCGGAGAGGGCGCGGCAGACCCTTGATGCCGAAGGGATCCCTTCGATCATCCAGTCTATCGATGCCGGGTTCCTCGGTGCCGGGGGAGCGTTCGCGCTCCCGCAGGGAGCGGATCTGTATGTCCCGCGTGAATTCTCCGACAGGGCCCGCGATCTTCTCAATGACGTGTTCGACGGGGTCTGAAATTCGCGTTGCTTCTCTGCGCCAGGGTCCGTACATTAAAAAATTCCATTTTCTCTATCGAAAGGACCCATCATGCATCGTTTCTGGATAGCCGCCGTCGCGTTTGCCCTTCTTGGGTGTCAGACGGCGGGCGACAAGAAAGTGAAGCTCGAGACGCAGAAAGACAAACTGAGCTACAGCATCGGCCTGAACGTCGGGCACAATCTCGGCCGGGACTCCATCGCCATCAATCCGGACGCTTTCCTCCGCGGGCTCCTCGACGCAAGCCTCGACAGCGCGTCTCATCAGATGTCCGATGCCGAGTGCCAGGAGGTCATCATGAAGTTCCAGACGGAACAGAGGGGAAAACTCGAGGAGGGTGCCAAAGTGACAGGTGAGAAGAACAAAAAAGAAGGGGAAGCGTTCCTCGAGATGAACAAGAAACAGCCCGGGGTTGTGACGCTCCCGAGCGGACTGCAGTACAAGGTCCTTGTCGAGGGAAAAGGAAAGAAGCCGAAACTCAACTCGACGGTCACCACGCAGTACAGCGGGAAGCTCCTTGACGGCACGGAGTTCGACAGCTCGTACAAGAGGGGTGAGGCTGCGACGTTCCCGGTGTCGGGCGTGATAAAGGGGTGGACCGAAGCTCTCCAGCTCATGAAGGAAGGCTCGAAGTGGGAGCTGTACATCCCTCCGGATCTCGCTTACGGGCCGGCGGGGACGGGCGGAGGGGCAATCCCGCCGAATGCCACGCTCATATTTCAGGTCGAGCTGATCGCTGTGAAGTAGAGAGGGATCTTCCCCCGAGGTGATGCGCTCCGATGCCGGATCCCGGACAACTTCCGTATCTTCTGCGGCTTCTTGACGACGACTCCCCGGACGTCCGGGGAGCCGTTCTCGAGCAGTTTGAAGCGTTCGGCGACTCGCTCGAGGATCACCTGCGCGGTCTTTCGGTCGCCGGGACGGAGGGGCTCATCCATGGACTTCTCAGGGAGGGGCGCCGCAAGCGGCTATCCTCGGGGTGGTCTGCCCTCGCGCGAATCACCGGAGACAAGGCCAAGCTCGAGGCCGGTCAGGACCTCCTGTCGCGGTTCCTGCGGACTGATGCGCGAACCGGGACGCTTGCCGGCGCGCTGGACGCCCTCGCGGGGGAGTTCCGTGAGGGAGATCTCGAGAAGGACGCCCTTGCGCTGGCGGAATTCCTCTTCCGTATCAAGGGTCTTGCCGGTGCGGTGGAAGAATATTACGCGCCGCGAAACAACGATCTTGTGCACGTGATCACGGCACGGGAGGGACTGCCGATCTCTCTTGTGTGCGTCTACATTCTTGTCGCGCACCGCCTTGGCATGAGCGTTGAAGGATGCAATCTCCCCGGCCATTTTCTCGCGCTTGCCTCCCACGGGGGACGCAGATTCGTCGTCGACTGCTTCAACAGGGGGCTCGTCCTCCTGGATACGGATCTCGCGCGGCTCAGTTCGGCCGCGCCCGTGAAGACCGCCGACCTTGCGGCGCTCCAATGTGACGCCGGAGCCATACTGGGACGCGTGCTCCGGAATCTCGTCAGGTCATTGCGCCGCAGTCAGGACGAGCAGGCCGCGGAGGATGCGGCGCTCCTCGAACGGCTCGCGGCCGCCGGCGTTGCGTAAACTCCCTCCGCAGTCACCTGGGAAAAAAGGAAGGAACGACCCCCATGCTCAGCAAATGGCGGGCGGCAGCGGCGCGCCGCTTATGATGATCGACCGCGCGCTCGCCGCAAGGGCCGCGAAGTAGAACAACCCCGGCCCCGCCGGGCGTGCGAGTCCGGGAACCTTCTACCGCAGGAGGACCATCGCGCGGGTCTCGGCGTATCCCCCTGCGGTGAAACGGCAGAAATACGTCCCGGTGGCGACGGGCTTCCCCCCGGTGTCGGTCCCTTCCCAGCGCACGGAATGCGTTCCTGCCTCCCACTCCCCCCGGGCGAGAACCGCGATTTCACGGCCGACCGGGTCATAGACGGTGACGGTGACGACCGACCTGTGGGGGAGCGAGAACGTAACCCATGTCGCCGGGTTGAACGGGTTCGGGTAGTTCTGCGCGAGCGCGTACGCGTCCGGGAGTATCGACTCCGGCGTGACGACGTCCCTGAGTATCCACATGTCGGGATCGATCTGTAGCGCGGAAGGATAAAAAGGGACGGCGAATGTGAACGTCTCCCCCGACGCGAGGGGAGTGACCTGGAACGTGGTGTCGCGCGATCCCGCAACGAGCCTGACGTCGACGGGCATCCGGAAGAACGGCGTCGCCGTCGAGCTCCCCGTCTGTGAAAGGACGAGCGACACGTTGAAGAGTACTCCCGTGGGCGTGACCTTCCAACGGTAGCTGTATCTCGGATACCCCTCCCCGTAGACCCACTCACTGAAGAAATATCCGAGATCCTTCCCCGACACCGTTTCGCACACGCTCCTGAATCCTTCCGTTGTCGCGCTCCTGAACCTGAACCGCGGATCGGCGACATAGGCGCGCAGGGAGCGAAAGAACGCGGAATCACCGAGCACGTGGCGGAGCATGTGGAGCGTCCATGCGCCTTTGTCGTACACCCGGTCGGCGTCGAAGAGGTTTGCTACTGTCGATGTGTCCTGGACGTACAGCGTCCCCTGTGCGTTGAGCGCGTTTGTCATGACACCCCGGATGTGCGCCGTGTACGCGGCGGGACCGTAGTACCGTTCGAGAAAGACGGACTCGCTGTACACCGCAAAGCCTTCGTTCAGCCACAGGTTCGGCCAGTTCGCGCAGGTGATCAGGTCGCCGAACCACTGGTGCGCAAGCTCGTGGGAGATCGTGCTTTCGTAAAAATTGGTCGTCGACGTCATCGTCTGGTGCTCCATCGCCCCGCCCGATCCGAACCTCGAGTGTCCGTATTTTTCTTTGATGAACGGGTAGAGGCCGTAGGCGTCGGAGAAGATGCGGAGCATGCTCTTCGTCTCACCGAGAGCCCTCAGGCTGTCTCCGGCCGACGGCGGAAGCACGTAGTTGATGATCGGCATCGAATCCGCGGGACTGTAACGGAACCAGTCGTCGATTTCCACATAGTTCGCCGCGGCCAGCGACACGAGGTAGGCGGCGATCGGATAGCGCTCCGACCAGTGAAACGTCGTCGTCCCGTTTCCATGTACCTCCGTGGCGACGAGCGTGCCGTTCGATCCCGCCTTCAGTCCGGAAGGGACCGTCACGAGCATGTCAATGGAGTCCGCTTTGTCGCTGTTGTCGTCCTTGCAGGGCCACCAGTCCCGCGCCCCGTAAGGCTCGCTCAGCGTCCATATCCAGGGAGAGCCGTCCAGGGAGGAAGATTCAAAACTCCCGAACCCCGTGGCGATGGGGACCCCCCCGTAAAACGTGTCGACGGTCAGCGTATCCCCTTTCCGGTATGTCCTGCCGAGCTGCGCCTGAAAACCCTGGAGATACTGGGTGTAACGGAGTGGGCCCCCCGGTCCCAGAACGGAATCGACGGTCATCGAACCGGCAAGGTCGAACGACACAGTGGAGACGCTGTCGGAGAGGCAGACAAGCCGGGCCAGGACGTCCCCGGTAAGGAAGGAGGAGGAGAGTTTCAGGCGGAGCCTGTAGTAGGTGACGTGCACGCCGGGGTCGGCGAAATCACCCCTCGCCAGGATGCTCCGGGTGCCCCCCGCCGCCTTGAACGCGCATGCCTCCGATCCCGCGATGCCGCCGGGCGGTGCCTGGGCGGCGGCGGCAATGGGGAGCGCAGCAGCGAGAATGGCCAGAAGGTGAGCGCGTCTCTTCATCTCCTAAGATAGTATTTCATCCCCCGGAGGTCAACTCCCCGCCGGAGGAGGCGCTGAACCGGTGCGTGGACGGAATCTCCCCCGCACTACGAAGGCATTGCATGGGAGTTCTTCCGGGCGTATCTTGCACGGGCACGGACAACAGACGGAATACGCATGACACAGAGAACGATTCGTTACGGCATCATCGGGTTCGGCCGGTTTGCCGAAAAGGCGATCGCGCCCGCCATCCGGCGCGCCAGGAATTCCGAGGTGGTCGGGCTTCAGAAACGATCTGCGGAGGAGGCAAGGAAAAAGGCGGATGAATGCTCCATCCCGCTGGCATTCGCTTCTGTCGACGATCTCGTGCACCACCCCGACATCGACGCGGTGTTCATCGTTTCCGCGAACTCCGCGCACTGTCCGGAGACGGTGGCGGCGGCGAACGCCGGAAAACATGTGATCGTGGAAAAGCCGATGGCGCTCAGCGCCCGCGAAGCGCAGGCCATGATCGACGCATGTGCGTCGAACGGCGTGAAGCTGATGGTGGGTCACATGGTGCGACTCTCCCCGCTTGTGCGGAGGGCGAAAGAGCTTATCGTGGCGGGCCGCATCGGGAGCGTGAAGGCCGCACGGGCGGAGTTCATCTATGACGCGAGGGTGAGCCACAGAAAATGGCTGATCGACCGGGCCGTCGCCGGAGGAGGGCCAGTCGTCGACGTCGGCGTGCACTGCTTCGACACCCTCCGGTACGTGCTGGGGGGCGAACCCGCGTCGGTGTCGGCCGCGCTCTGGCCGCTCCCTACGGCCGCATCCATCGAGGAATCCGGGTTCGTTTCGCTGCAGTTTCCGGACGGCGTTCTGGCCTCCGTGTTCTGCTCGTACACGGCTCCCTACCGGCGCGTGATTCTCGAGATCATCGGCACGGAGGGGATCATCACGGTGCCCGACTTCACGTCGGGAGACCGTGACGGGCGCCTGATCCTCACACGCGGCAAGGGGGACGCCCCTGGCGTCCCCGTCGCGGAAGAGATCCCGGTGCCGAATCTCTATGTTGAAGAAACGACGATGTTCACAAACTGGATCCTCGGCGGCCCTGAGCCGGAGCTGAGCGGATCGAACGGCCTCGCAAACCAGCGGATCATTGACCGGGCACTCACATTCTAGAAGGAGCGATTCATGAAAAAGATACTTCTTGCAGGCGTCGTCGGCGGCGTGCTCATGTTCATCTGGAGCGCGGTGGCATGGATGGCGATCCCGCTTCACACATCCACGATAAGGACGATGGCGAATGAAGATTCGGTCATCACCGCGATGAAGAACGGGATGGACCGGAAGGCGGTGTACATGTTCCCCGCGAGACCGGTCTCCGGCGAGCAGGCCGCGATCGACGCGTGGACGAGGAAATGCCAGCAGGGGCCGACGGGCACCGTGATCTACAACCCGGCGGGATACTCCGGCATGATGCTTCCGGAAATGGGGATAGGCCTTCTGGACTGCATACTCACCGCGATGCTCGCGGCGTGGCTCCTGTCGAGGAGCACCGCGGCGAAATCGGGTTATTTTGCCCGTGTCATGTTCTGCGGGACTCTCGGGCTCTTCATTTGCCTCGCGGTGCACATCGTGAACTGGAACTGGATGATGTATCCGGTCGACTACACGACGGGATGGGTCGCCGATACGCTTGTCGGCTGGGTCGTCGGGGGGATCGGGATTTCGGCGTTTGTGAAATCGGCGGCGTGACGCCTGTTTCCGGTATGGCGGATCGGCCCTGCCGGCACTTTGCCGGCGGGGCTCCGGTTCTATCGCCGGGATTCCGCGGGTGCGTTGTCGAAAGGGAGCTCTCCGAGTATGATGGAAGGGTTTTTCTCCGCAAAATAGCTGAGGGCCCAGTCTCCGGGGAAGAGTATGACGCTCTGTCCCCGTGAGTCGTCCGCGAGGACCGCTCCGGTGGGAAGCATGCCGGGAGAGATGAGCGCGCCGTCGGTGGCAGGGTGGATCCACCGGGCGAACTTCCATTCCGCCGGGTCGAGCCGCGACTCGGCGCCGTATTCGCTTCCGAGCCGGTACTGAAATACTTCGAACTGCAGGGGTCCGACGGCTGCGAGAATCGGAACCTGCTGCGACGCATTCCTCGGACGGAACCCCTGCACGACCCCCTCCTGGAGAAGCTGGTCGAGCCCCTCGCGGAAGCGCTTGAATTTCGATGGGTTGGGATTGCTGAGCATCGCGAAGCACTCGGGCGGGAATCTGGGTATTTCATCGTAGACAATCGACGGGTCCTCTGCGAGTGTGTCCCCGATCCCGAGGAGCGACTGCCCCACGAATCCGACGATGTCGCCGGGGTACGCCTCATCCACGGTCTCCCTCTCCCGCCCGAAGAGTTTGGCGGCATTCGAAAGCCGGATGGACTTTCCCGTCTGCGCATGGATGGCCGTCATATCCCGCGTGAATTTTCCGGAACAGACGCGGAGGAACGCGACCCTGTCACGGTGCCGCGGGTCCATGTTTGCCTGTATCTTGAATATGAATCCGGAGAACCCGGTGCTGTCGACGGGGACAATGGTACCCTTGCTCAGCCTGGGACGCGGCGGTTCGGCGTGCGCAAGGAATCCGTCGAGGAGGAGCTGGACCCCGAAGTTGTTCCTGGCGCTGCCGAAAAAGACGGGGGTGGTCTTCCCTGCGAGGACGTCGGCGGCGTGAAAAGCGTTCCCCGCGAGGTCAAGCATCTCGAGTTCCTCGGACACCCGGCCGTGAACGTCGGTGTCGAGCCTTTCGCGCACGAGCGGGTCCGCGAGCGTCGAGATTTGCACGGGAGCCCTGTATGCGCCCCCCGCGGCGAGCTCGAAAAGGTGCACCTGGCGCGTCATCCGGTCGATCACCCCCCTGAAATGAAACCCGGTTCCGAGGGGCCAGTTCATCGGGAATGCGCCGATGCCGAGGACGTGTTCGAGCTCGTCAAGAAGCTCGAGCGGATCCCGCGTCGGCCTGTCGAGCTTGTTCATGAACGTGAAAATCGGGATGCGCCGCCGCCGGCAGACCTCGAAAAGTTTCCTCGTCTGCGTTTCGATCCCCTTGGCGGCGTCAATAACCATCACGACCGCGTCCACCGCCGTCAGCACACGGTAGGTGTCTTCGGAAAAATCCTGGTGTCCGGGTGTGTCGAGGAGATTGATCCGGTATCCGTTGTACTCGAACTGGAGGACCGTGGAGCTTATCGATATCCCCCTCTTCCGTTCGAGCTCCATCCAGTCGGAGGTTGACTGCCGCTGGTTTTTCCTCGCAGTGACGGAACCGGCGAGCTGCACGGCGCCGCCGTAGAGGAGGAATTTTTCGGTCAGCGTCGTCTTCCCCGCGTCCGGGTGCGAGATTATCGCAAACGTGCGGCGCCGCTCTGTCTCTTCCCTGATACCCACTCTCGTCTTCCCTCAAAACATATATCGTTTAATATACGGAAAAAACTCCGCCCGCGCGAGCCGCCGCATTGACTTTCACTGCCGATGTGCCTAGTTTCTCCTGATCGTCCCATTGTAGAACATTGCCGGCCGGTCCACGTGAAAATGCCACGGACACTCCGCGGCGTTGCCGTCATCATCCTCCTTCTCGTCCTCTTCCCCCTTCTCATTTTCACCGTCTACGAGATAAACGGGCTGAGTGCGGGCGAGTCATTCGTCGCCGGGGTCTACCGGGGCCAGCTCGACGTCGTCCTGTTTTCCCTGAACCAGTTTGCGTGGAACGTCGTGAACACATGGGCGAGCACCGCGGAGAACGGATGGAAGCCGTCGGGGAACAGGGGAACCTTTTCACCGGGGTTCACGGAGAAGTTTCTCGGGAAAAATCCCGCGATCGATGCGGTCTTTGTCGCGGATTCGGCGGGCGCGGAGATCTTCTCGTTCACGGAGAGGCCGGATGCTGAGATCCGGTGGCTCGGGGGTCCCGGCTCGTGGCTCGCAGGGGAGCGGCCGCTTATCGACAAACTGCTCGCGCTCAGCCGGCAGAACTACAGGAAGATCGAGCCGTGCATGATCGCGGACTCATCGGGACGGAAGGGGGTTGTCGTCCTTCTGTTCGTCTTGCGCGGCCTCGAAGGGGTCCCCGCCCTGGCGGGGATCAGGCTCCGCGAGGAGCGGTTCGTTCAGGACGTTCTCGCGGAGCGGATGCGTGAGGCCGCCGCCGGGGAGTTCATACTCTCCGTCGTCAATACGTCGACCGGGGAGAGCGTCTATGCGAGCGAGGAGGGGGCGGCGGCCGAACCCGAGCAGCGTCGCCAGCTCTGGCTGTTTCCCGATCTTGCGGCCGGGATCAGGCTCAAAGGGGAGACCGTACAGCAGGTTGCGCAATCGCGCGTGCGCCGGGATCTCGTGATCCTCCTCGTCCTTGACGCCTTTCTTCTTACCGGCGTCTGGGTCGTGTTCCGGAGCGTGAGGAGGGAAATGGAATTCGTCCGGTTGAAGTCCGATTTTGTGTCGAATGTGTCGCACGAGCTCCGGACGCCGCTGGCGCTCATCAGGATGTACGCGGAAACGCTTGAAATGGGGCGTCTGACGGAGGACGGGAAGAAGCAGGACTATTATGCGACGATCGTCAAAGAGACGGAACGGCTCACCCATCTCGTCAACAACCTCCTGAATTTTTCGCGCATGGACGCCGGGCGAAGGCCCTATGCCCTTGCCGCCGTCGACCTCAATGCGGCCGTGAAGGGGGTCCTGGAGTCGTTCTCGCCGCACCTGCGAAGCGAGGGGTTCTTTCCCGAGGTGACGCTCGATCCTTCGATCCCGGCCGTGCGGGCGGACCTTGAGGCGGTCCAGGAGGCCATTATCAACATACTCGACAACGCCGTGAAGTATAGCGGCGCTCAAAAATACCTTCGCGTCGCCACCGGCGCCCGCCCGGAAGGCCCGTACGTGGAGATAGAAGACCGCGGCCGGGGAATACCCACCGAATATCACAAACGCGTCTTCGAGACGTTTTTCAGGGTCCCTGCCGGCCGGAACCCGGGCGTGAACGGAAGCGGCCTCGGACTCTCGATCGCCCGTCACATCATGGAGGCGCACGGCGGGAGAATCGATCTGCAAAGCACGCCGGGCGAAGGAAGCACATTCACACTCGTATTCCGCAATGAGCACAATACTGGTCATTGAAGACGATCCGAAGATGCAGACCGGACTCAGAGACAACCTTGAGTTCGAGGGGTACACCGTGCGCACCGAGGGGGACGGGGAGGCCGGCCTTCGGGTCTGGACGGACAATGCGTTCGACTGCGTCATTCTTGACGTCATGCTTCCCGGGCTCTCCGGGTTTGACGTGCTGAAGAAGGCCCGTGAACGCGGTGTCTCCACGCCTGTCATCATGCTGACGGCGAAAGGGGAGGAGATCGACAGGGTGCTGGGGCTGGAGCTGGGCGCGGACGATTATGTGACGAAGCCCTTCAGCCTGCGGGAACTCCTTGCGCGGGTCAAAGCCGTGCTCAGGCGGAACGAAAGGAGCGTCGCGGGCGGTTCCATGGTGCGTCTCGGATCGTTTGAGGCCGATGTCACCGCGTACGACGCGTCGAAAAACGGCGCGGCGGTGGCGATGACGCCGAAGGAATTTGAGGTGCTGAAGTTTCTCTGGCAGCACCGCAATCGTACGGTGACGCGCGACCAGCTTCTGACGAATGTCTGGGGGTACGACGAATCGGTCAGCACCCGCACGGTGGACAATTTCATACTCAAGCTCCGCCAGAAAATCGAGCCGGACCCGGCGGAACCAAAGTACATCGTGACGATACATGGCACCGGGTACAAGCTCATGATCTGACCTCCGCGCCGGGCTCTCCTGCAGTGACAAGTTGTGACAATTTCTGACCTCATCCCCACATCTTCCGTCCGTGGGCGGCGTATCCATCAGTGTCCATAGATCGTATCACAATCACATTGATGCACTGGAGGACACGATGAAAACCACCGCAATGCTCTTCGCCGCCGCCCTTGTGACCGCAGCCCACTCCACGGCACCGTGCCAGGCCGAAACCGGCCAGGCCCCCAACCCCGCTGTTTCGCCGGCGCTGCTGTCCGCAAGCGAAATCACCCGGGATGAGCGGAATTACGTCTCAGGCCTCGTCTGCCCGAACGACGGCGTCGTGGAATCGGCAATCGCCCAGTCCGTCAAGATGCGGTGGGCGGTTCCCGCTGCCGGGCTCGAGGAGATGAGAACGACCCTGGAGAAGCTTGCCACGGGGGGGAGAACGGCTGCAATCCGGTACAAGGCGTACCTTGCGGGACTTGTGTTCGATTCTCCCGCGATATTTAAGGGCGAAAGCGGCCAGGACTATGCATGGGACGAGGACCTGTTTGCCGCCATCAGCGGCAAGGCCGAAAAGGCGCTCCTCGGATACAACGCCGGCCGGCCCACGGGCAAATAGTCGCTGCGACAAGATTTTACATCTCTTGACAGGGCCGGAACGCGTGTGACCTCTCTGGTGCCGATATTGGGTGACAGAGACTACCGGAGGCTTCAAATGAAAAGCGATCGGATTCTGCTGTGGAGTTCCTGTGCGCTGGCATTACTGACATCCCTCCCGGTTGTCGCCGGCGCGCAGGAACAGCAGATGGTGAAGGACCTGCGCGGCAAATGGAAATTCCAGATCGGCGATGACAGGCGCTGGGCGGACCCGTCGTTCGACGACAGGAAGTGGGATGACATATTCGTGCCGTCAGCATGGGAGGACGAAGGGTATCCCGGGTACGACGGGTATGCCTGGTACAGGACGCAGTTCGACGTGCCGGATGACCTCCGCGACAAAGTCCTCACTCTCCACCTTGGGACCATCGATGACGCGGACGAGACGTACATCAACGGGCATTTCATCGGGTTCGGCGGACAGTTTCCCCCCCATTATATCAGTGAATACGGCTGGTCACGCGAGTACCACCTTCCGCAGTGGTGTCTCAAGTTCGGACAGCGGAACGTCATTGCGGTCCGCGTCTATGACGGAGGCCTCGCAGGGGGAATCACCCGCGGAAAGATCGGAATCTACGCGCAGAGTGACCCTCTCCGTGCGGAACAGTCGCTCGCCGGGACATGGAAACTGAAAACGGGCGACGACTTTTCGTGGAAGGAGCCGTCGTACGATGACGCCGGCTGGCAGGACGCGGCCGTCCCTCTCTTCTGGGAAACGCAGGGATTGAAGGACTACGACGGATTCGCCTGGTACCGGCTGAAGTTCCGCCCCTCTTCTGCTCTCGACGGGAAGAGGCTCATCCTCCTCATGGGAAAAGTCGACGACCTCGATGAAACCTATCTGAACGGCGAACGGGTAGGCCGGACGGGGTCGATGAGTCCCCACGGCGGAAGGATACGGACGTCGAATGAATATGCCGAGCTCCGCGCCTACACGCTCCCGGGAGGATTGCTGAAATTCGGCGAGGAGAACGTGATCGCCGTCCGCGTCTACGACGGGTGGCTTCACGGCGGCATCTACGACGGTCCCATCGGCCTCATCACCCGCGACGCATACCAGGATTGGAAGCACCGGCACAGGGACCGGAAAAACCCCTGGGATCTGCTGAGAGAGATGTTCCAATAATTGCCCTTTTTTGCGCATCTTTTTCCCTCCGTGCGCGTATAAGGGTGTGCAACTTCTGGCCGCCTCTCCGACTGTCAATCCAGAACGTTCCACACAAAACTCGGTCAATTCCTTTGGAGGGAACATGATGAGCATTCATCGCAGATGCACGGGCGCCATTCTCCTTGCGGCCGCCCTTGCCGCAGTCCCGCTTTTCGCGCAGCACATCCCCGCAAACCCCGAGACCTATCACGGTATTGACCCCCGCAACATCGACAAAACGGTAAGCCCCGGAACTGATTTCTACAGATTTGCGGACGGCGGGTGGCTTGCGGCAAACCCCGTCCCGGCGGAATATTCGCGCTGGGGGAGCTTCAACGAGCTTATTGAGAAGAACATGCGTGACCTGCATTCGATACTCGATGCGGCTGCGGCTCCGGGCGGGACAAAGACCGCCAATGTCCAGAAGATCGGCGACTTCTACGCAAGCGCGATGGATTCCGAGGCGGCGGAGCGGGAGGGGGTCAGCCCGCTTGCCGACGAATTCTCCCGCATAGCGGCAATCACCTCCGTATCGGGCCTCCCGGCCGAGGTGGCCCATCATCACGTTACTCTCGCCAATTCGTTGTTTGGCTTCTATGTCAACCAGGACCCAAAGAACTCCACCCAGGAGATCGCGCAGGTCCGTCAGGGGGGGCTCGGTCTTCCTGACAGGGACTATTACACGAAGGACGACGATCACTCCCGTGAAATCCGCGCGCAGTATCTTGCCCATATCCGGAAGCTTCTCGAGCTTGCGGGAGGTGATGCCGCCGCCGCCGCGGCGAACGCGAAGACGGTCATGGAAATAGAGACGCGGCTTGCCCGGGCGTCGATGACCCGGGTCGAGCAGCGCGATCCCAACGCGACATACCACAGGATGACCCTGGGAGAGCTGAGCGACCTTGCGCCGGGATTCGGGTGGAAAGCATATTTTGCGGCGATCGGCAAGCCAAGCCCGGGCCCGATCAATGTCGAACAGCCCGCCTTCTTCAAGGAGGTGAGCGCGATGATGAACGACGTGACGCTCGCGGACTGGAAGACCTATCTCCGGTGGCATGTCGTGAACGCCGCCGCTCCCTGGCTGAGCTCTGCATTCGTTGCGGAGAGCTTCCACTTTAACGGCGAGGTGATGACAGGTGCAAAGCAGATCCAGCCGCGCTGGAAGCGCGCGCTCGAGGCGACGGACAGGAATATGGGAGATGCGCTCGGCATGCAGTACGTGAAACGGTTCTTCCCCCCCTCTGCAAAAGCGAGGGCCATGGAGATGGTCGAGAATTTACGCGCCGCGTTCAAGGAGAGGCTCAAAACCCGCGAGTGGATGGGCGACGATACGAAGTCGAAGGCGCTGGACAAGCTCTCGGCATTCAGGGTCAAGATAGGATACCCCGAGAAATGGCGCGATTACTCGTCGCTGACGATCGACAGGGGGCCGTTCATCGCAAACCTGATGCGCGCGAGCGAATTCGAATTCAAACGCCACCTCGACAAGATCGGACAGCCCGTCGATCGTACCGAGTGGGGGATGACTCCGCCGACGGTGAACGCGTACTATAATCCCCAGCTCAATGAGATCGTCTTCCCCGCCGGAATCCTGCAGCCTCCGTTTTTCGATCCCGAGGCTGACGATGCTGTCAACTACGGCGGGATGGGCGCTGTAATTGGACACGAGATGACGCACGGATTCGACGACGAAGGGAACAAGTTCGACTCCGACGGGAACCTGAAGGACTGGTGGACGCCGGTTGACAGGAACGCCTTTGACGCCCGTGCGCACCGCCTTGAGCAGCAGTACAGCGATTGCGTCGTGATCGACACGATTCACGAGAACGGGAAGCTGACGCTCGGCGAAAACATCGCCGACCTTGGAGGGCTGACAATCGCATTTGCGGCTCTCAAGAAATCGGAAGCGGGGAAGCCCGCGGTGGCGCCGATTGACGGCTTCACTCCCGAACAGCGCTTCTTCCTTGCATGGGCGCAGATCTGGCGGGCGAATTACCGTGACCAGGAGCTCCGCAGGCGTGTTATCCTCGATCCCCATGCCATAAGCGCGCTCCGCGTCAACTGCCCGCTGTCGGACATGCCTGAATTCCAGCATGCGTTCGGGTTGAAAGAGGGCGATGCGATGGTCCGGCCCGAATCGCTCAGGGCAAACATCTGGTAAGGAAAGCTTCCGATACCCATGAATCAGGCCCCGCGGCCCGTCGTGCGTCGCGGGGCCTGTTGATTTTCAGCCCGCGAGTCCGTAGTTTCAGCAGGTTTCGACGGGTGCCTTCAACAATTTTCCGGTGACAATTCCCTTTGCAGCATGCTGGCCGACATTAGAACTGCGTGGCGCGATCCCGCGTGGAGGGCGGAGTTTGCCGCGACGTGCGCCGTTTTGATCCCGGTTCTCTTCGGCCTGACGCATTTTCTCGATGCGGTGGAGGAGCGGCAGGGCGTGACGCTCCCGGATCCGGTCCTTGTCCTCTTCCCCGCCGTCAATCTCACGTGGGTGACGTTCCTCATCATCTATGCCGGGCTCATCGCCGGTCTCGTGGTTCTCCTCCGGCATCCGCGGCGGCTCCTTCTCGTCTTCCAGGCGTACTCGGTCATGGCCCTTTTCCGCATTGCGGCGATGTACCTCGCGCCGCTTGAGCCTCCCCCGGGAATCATAGAGCTCAGGGATCCGTTCGTAGAGTTCTTTGGCGGAGGAAGAACGCTCACGCGCGATCTGTTTTTTTCGGGGCATACGTCGACGATGTTTCTCCTGTTCCTCGTGATGCCCGGCAGGCGGCTCCGCATCGCGTATGCATGCTTCACGGTGATCGTGGGACTCTGCGTCGTCCTTCAGCACGTTCATTACACCGTGGACGTGTTTGCCGCCCCTTTTTTCGCATACGGCGCATACATGATCATCCTCGGAATTTGCAAAAGAAGGGGCATTTTGGTTAATTGAGGGGCAGGAAACCCCGTTCTTCTCAACGACAAGCGGAGCAATGCTTCATGGCTGAACAAGGTGTGCGGCCGGCGCCTCCTTCGGCACCGGTGAAAGCGAAAAAGAGGCCCAAAGAGCTCGCTGTCGTCAATCAGGCCGGTTGTACGGGTTGTGAAGTCTGCATTGAATTCTGTCCCGTGGATTGCATCCTCACCGTTCCGGGGCCGGAATACGACCAGCACAAGAAGCTTGTTGAAATCGATCTCGACATCTGCATTGGCTGCAAGCTCTGTGTGAAGTACTGTCCGTGGGATACCATTGAAATGATCCCGAGCGCGGAGTCCCTGAAGAAAGCCTCGGGGTGGACGCAGCGCTCTGTTCTTCCCGGTGCGGAGTGGATACAGAACGCCCCCGGGATCGAGATCGTCCGGGAGGGTCCGCTCCCCCTTCCGGGAACGAAGAAGTCCTGAACGTGTTTCCCGCCTCCGGCGGCCCCCCTGGCCGCACGGGGCGACGTACCTGGCGGCAAAACTGATGCTCAAGAACCCTTCACAGCGAGAAAGGTCGTCCATGAAAAACACAAGCCGTGCATACCTCACCGGGGTCTGCCTTATATTCCTTCTCGCCGCATCGGCGGCGGGACAGGGACTGTACTGGGAATCCAGCACGTCAGGCGGGCCGCTCAAAGACCAGACGAATGTCTCTCAGACCTACGCGATGCCGAAGATGTTCAAGATCGTGAGTCAGGCGAAGGTCATGATCCTCAGGATGGACCAGGAGAAGATTTACGACGTGGATCCCGCGAAGCAGACGTACTCGGAAATGACGTTTGCGGACATGGAGGCGTATGCCAAGAAAGCGGGGGATAAGATGGCGGCGTTCAGGGAGAAGATAAAGAACATGCCTCCCGAACAGAAGAAGCAGATGGAAGCGCTCGGCGCCATGATGGGCGGCGGGGCCGATTCTCCCGTGGACATCAAGGCCACCGGCGAGAAGAAAACGATAAGCGGATTCTCCTGCGCGCAATACGTCATGTCCCGCGGCGGTAAGGAGATCATGACGATGTGGGTGACGAAGGACGTTACGGGTTTTGACAACCTCCGCAAGGATTGGCTGGAGTTCGGGAAGCGCATGGCAACGCTCACGAACATGTCCGGCCTCGGGGATGCATACCAGAAAATGGATGGGTTCCCCATGGAGACTGACGTGGACATGATGGGAAAGATGACGACTGTCGTCACAAAGGTCGAGAAACGATCCACGCCCGCAAGTGAGTTCAGCGTCCCCGCCGGCTACACGAAGACGGAATCCCCGATGATGCAGAAGATGGACAAGTAGCGCTCTGCTCCTCCCCTTTTCACTGGAAAGGCCCCCTGTGTCAGGGGGCTTTTTTTTCCACCCTGACCGCGCGTTCAAAACGTCCCCCGTTGATCATCGTGTTCGGAAGTCCGATGCATCCCACGAGTATTGCGGTCCCAATCGGCGCCGGTATGAGATTCACTTGACAATTACGAATATATTTCTCTTATTTGACATTCGAATTCTTCAAATATCGACTTATGGTAGGAGTTATGGGAGATATTGAGCGGAAAGCAGTCGAATTGATGGCCGAATTCAAAAAGCTCGGCGACCGGTACATGGGCTGGCAGGACAGCCTCACCCGCGCAAGGATGGGGGACCTGAACAAGCATGACGGGAGCGTGATCTTCTTCCTGGGCCAGGACGGTCCGTGCACGATGACCGAACTTGCCCTGAAGATCAGGCTCACAGTCAGCAGTGCCACGCTCATCGTCGACCGGCTCGAGGAGAAGGGACTAATTGCGCGGGAGCGGTCGGTGGAAGACAGGCGGGTCATCCGTGTTGCGCTGACCGGGGACGGGGCGAGCCTGTACCAGGTTGTGGAGGAGTCAATCCTCGGGCTCGGGCGGGCGATGCTTTCGGTTCTCGTCGAAAGCGAGCAGGACCAGCTTCTCTTTCTGTACAGGAAAATAAACGCGGCCCTTCCGGCGAAACTATGAGCGGCCTCCTGCATCCGGCCGGGTGCTGCGTTTGAACGCCACACGTTTTCTGGGACTATCAATGAACGTGAACATGAAGCTCTTCATAATGCTTGTGATCCTCGCCGCGACTTCGCCCGCATCACCCGGGGGGAACGCCTCCGGCGGGCCGAAGGTCGTGCTGACGCTGGACAGCGCCGTGGCCCTCGCACTGGGGCAGAACCGCGACGTCATGATTGCGGAACAGGATCGGTACAGGGCGGACGCACAGGTGAATGAGGCGTGGTCAGGGGCACTCCCCCAGCTCTCGCTCACGGGGACGTATACGCGCAACGTGAGGCTTCCCGTCCTCTTTCTCCCCCCCAACACCGCGTTCAATCCCGGCAACTCGACGGAAACTCTCGAGCTGGGATCAAACAATTCGTACCTCCTCGGCGCAACCCTCTCCCAGGTCCTCTTCAGCCGCAAGGTCGGCGTTGCGCTCGACATCGCCCACACATACCATGACTTTGCCGAACAGGGGTACCGCGCCACGAAGGAGGATGTCACGCTTGCCGTGAAGAAGGCGTTTTACGCGGTCCTTCTCGCAAAGGAGCTCGCGGGGGCCAACAGGGAGGGTCTTGACGTCGTCCGCTCAAACGTCGAAAACGTGCGTCTCCAGTACGCGCACGGCAACGCCGCCGAGTATGATCTCCTGAGGGCCGAAGTGGAGCTTGCAAACACGGAGCCTCTCCTGATCTCCGCCGACAATGCGCTCCTCCTTTCGATGAACGCGCTGAAGAACCTCCTTGCCATCCCGCTCGACACGGAGATCGACGTCGCGGGAGGATTCACGTTCGACGAGGTCCCGGCGGAGGCGCTGGAGAGCGCCCGTCGCGACGCGCTCTCCTCCAACCCCGCGATCCTGCAGCTTGCCCTCCAGGAAAGCATGCTCGACATGAACATCAGCATTGAACGGGCGGAGTATTTCCCCACGCTCAGCCTCGTCGGGGCCTATCAGTACCAGACGCAGGATAACACGTTTGCATTCAGGAGTTACATGTGGGCCACGTCCCTTAACGTGGGATTGCAGCTCTCGTTCCCCCTGTTCGACGGATTCAGAACGAGTGCACGGACCGAAGAGGCGACGATCGACCGCGACAAGGTGCACTATGCGCGGCTGAAGGCGGAAGAGGGGCTGAAGATACAGCTCCAGGCGGCCGAGCTCAGGATGGCGGAGGCGAAAAAACGGATCGTGGGACAGGAACGTAATGTCGCACAGGCCGAAAAGGCCGTCAGCATAGCGCAGACCCGGTACAGAAGCGGGGTCGGCACGCAGCTCGAGCTCATGGACTCGCAGGTCGCGATGACGCGGGCCCGCGCGACGCGCGCGCAGGCCGTTTACGATTTCCTTGTCGCAAAGGCGGAGTGGGAAAACACGGCGGGGAATACTTTCACACATTGACAACGCACAGAACGAGGCACACATGAAAGTCCGGAGTGTAAACGGCGCCGCTCTCACGGCGCTGTGTGGATTCGCAATGCTTTCCCCCGGGTGCGGCTCGGGGCGTGATGACAGCCCGAAAACCGGCACCGGCGTCGCGCCGCAGGTCGTGGCGGTCGAAACGGCGGTTGCAGGGCGGGCTCCCCTAGTGGTGACGAGGGTGTACACTGGCTCTCTCGAAGGGGAAGAGCAGGCGAACGTCGTCGCAAGAATATCAGAGCGGGTCACGGGCATCAGGGCGGCCGTCGGGAGCCGTGTCCGCAGCGGCCAGGAGATCATCGGCCTGGACAAAGGGGGAACCTCCTCCCAGTACTTCCAGGCGGAGGCGGGGTTCCGGAACGCTGGGAAGTCGCTTGAGCGGATGAAATCGCTCTACGCGGAGGGCGCCGTAGCCCTTCAATCGCTTGACGGGGCGCAGACGGCGTACGACGTCGCAAAGGCGAATTTTGACGCTGCGCGGAGCGCCGTCGATCTCACGACGCCCATCGCGGGGGTCGTGACTGCGGTGAACGTGAGCCTGGGGGACCTGACGACCCCGGGGGAGGTTCTCGTCACGGTGGCGAACATCGACAGGATGAAAGTGACGATCAGCCTGAATGAGAACGACGTGACAAACGTCGCGCTCGGGCAGGAGGCGGTCATCTATTCCGAGGCGAAGCCTGATGCAAAAGTCAGGGGGAAGGTCATTCAGCTTTCGAAGTCGGCGGACGTCCGTTCGCGGTCGTTCGACGTCAAGGCCCTCTTTCCGAATACCGCCGACCGGTGGTTCAAGCCCGGCATGTTCGTGAAGGTCACGCTCAACGTCTCGCCAACAGGGACGCAGATTGCCGTCCCTTCCGCTGCAGTGCAGACGGACGGTGTGACGAACCGCGTGTTCGTCATCCGCGGCGGTCGGTCGTACCAGGTCTCCGTCGACGTCGGTGTGACGGACGGGGAACGGACGGTGATTCTCCGGGGTCTCGCGGAGAACGACACGGTGGCGACGGTGGGGGTCAACAACCTCCGGGACAGCAGCCTTGTCACCGTGGGCCACAGGTAACTGAATCTGATCTGACAACGGGGTCCGGATGAAACTCGCGGATGTATCGATCGAACGGCCTGTCTTTGCGACGATGATGATATTCGCACTGATCGTGCTCGGCCTTTTTTCCTACTCCAAGCTGAATATCGACCAGTTTCCCGACATCGACATCCCGTACGTCACGGTGACCACGGTCCTCCGCGGGGCGGGGCCCGAGCAGGTTGAATCCGATGTGACAAAGAACGTCGAGGATGCGGTCAATCAGATCGCCGGCGTCGACCACATCCAATCGACGTCACAGGAGGGGTTGTCGATCGTCGTCATCCAGTTCAAACTGGAAATCGACGGGAAGATCGCCGCGCAGGAGGTCCGGGAGAAGGTCGCGGCCGCCCGCGCAAAACTCCCCGCCGAGATCGACGATCCTGTGATTACACGGCTCGATCCGGCCAGCGTCCCCATTATGACGCTCACCGTGTCGGGGAGCAGGTCGGGGAAAGAGATTACGACGTATACGAAGGACGTGATCAAGAAAAGGCTCGAAAATGTCCCGGGTGTGGGAGCGGTGGACCTCGTGGGTGGGGACGAGCGCGAAATCGAGGTGGAAATCGATGCGGCGAGGCTGCGCTCGTACAACCTCTCGGTTCAGGATGTCGTCCAGAGCGTGGCTTCCGCGAACATGGAGGTCCCTGCGGGGAATCTCATCACGGGCCCCAGGCAGCTTCTCCTGCGGACAATGGGGAAGTTCACGAACGTGGCCGAGTTCAACGGCGTCATCGTGGCGGCTCCCGGCGGCAGGGTGGTCCACCTTTCGGACGTTGCGAGGGTGACGGACGGGGTCAAGGAACGGACGAGCCTCGCGCGGATGAACGGGAACCGGGCGGTCGGACTCAATATCCAGAAACAGTCGGGAAGCAACACCGTCCAGGTGGCCGAGGCCGTCAAGGCGCAGGTCGAGCGCCTCAAGAAAGAGATCCCGGGCGATATGCAGATCACCATGGCCCGGGACAACAGCATATTCATCCGGGACATGGTGGATGACGTCATATTCGACATATTGTACGGAGGCTTTCTCGCGGTGATCGTCGTGTACCTTTTCCTTGCCAACCTGCGGCCGACGATCATAAGCGCTATTGCGCTCCCGACGTCGATCATCGCCAGCTTCATCATCATGTTTGCGCTCAATTTTACGCTCAACGTCATGTCCCTGATGGCTCTGTCGCTTGCGGTGGGCCTTCTCATCGACGATGCGATCGTCGTCATCGAGAACATCTACAGGCACATGCACGAGGGGGCGACTCCGATGGAGGCGGCGAAGGCCGCCACGAGCGAAATCGGGCTGGCGGTCATGGCGACGACNNGCCGTGCTGGTCTCGCTGTTCGTCGCATTTACGCTCACCCCGATGCTGGCGTCCCGGTGGCTCCGGAAAGAAGATGAGGACCTTGCCCCCGGCGGGAACATACTCCGAACGGTGCTCTATTATTTCAATCATTTCTTCGACGTGCTCAGCCGCCGCTACCAGAAAGCGATCG
>PMJQ01000106.1:3394-4562 GCA_003157485.1 Ignavibacteriota bacterium | reverse complement strand
ACGCGGAGCTTTCCCGGTGTGAACACGATGCTCATGATCGCGTTCACAGACCACGATGCGCTTCAGCAGCTCATCGAGAACATCGGTGAGACGAACAAGGGTATCGCGAGGGCGGACGACCGGATCAGGCTGTTCCAGGTCCCTCTCGAACGGATGGTCTGACATCCAGCGAACCAGCGGGGAATTCCATGAACCGTCTTGCAGCAGTTCCCGTGATCGCCGCCGCACTCGCGCTTCCGCTCCTCCCGGCGGCCGCGCACCCGGAAGCAGAATCGGTCCTCAAGGCCCCCCCCTCCGTCTCGGGATTCGACCTGAGCGACGTGCACCTTCTCGAGGGGCCGTTCAGGCACGCGATGGAGATGGACCAGGCGTACATTCTCTTCCTGAAGCCTGACCGGCTCCTTTCCCGGTGCAGGGAATACGCCGGTCTGATCCCCAGGGACTCCACGTATGGCGGCTGGGAGAAGGAAGCGCTCTCATCCCATTTCCTCGGACATTATCTCTCCGCGTGTGCACTCCAGTTCAGGGCCACAGGCGACAGGCGTTTCCTCGACAGGATCACGTATGTCGTTGATCAGCTTGCGGAATGCCAGAAGGCGAACGGCAACGGGTATGTGACGGGGATCCCGGACGGGAAGAGGATGTTTGCGGAGGTGAAGGCGGGGCATATCAGAGCGCAGGCGTTTGATCTGAACGGGATCTGGTCTCCCTGGTACACGGTGCACAAGATCATGGCCGGACTGCGTGATGCATACCTTCTTGCGGGGAGCACGAAGGCCCGGGATGTTCTTAAGGGGATGGCGGACTGGTCGTTCGAAACCACGAAAGGGCTTTCGGATTCCCTTTTCCAGCGTATGATGGACTGCGAGCATGGCGGGATGAACGAGGTGCTCGCCGATGTGTACACGATCACCGGTGACCGGAAATACCTCGATCTGGCGGAGCGTTTCTGCCACAGGGCGGTCCTTGATCCTCTTGCCCGCGGTGAGGACCGGCTCGACGGTCTTCACGGCAATACGAACATTCCGAAACTGATCGGGGCGGCCCGGCTCTACGAGATTACCGGTGACGGGCGGTTCGGCGCGATGTCGAAGTTCTTCTGGGAAACGGTCACCCGGAACCACTCGTACGCCGCGGGAGGACACGGGGAGTACGAGCATTTCGGCGC
>PMJQ01000106.1:3176-3322 GCA_003157485.1 Ignavibacteriota bacterium | reverse complement strand
ACGCACAAGACGTTCAGCACGGCGCTCGACGAATTCACGTGCTGCATGGGGACGGGACTCGAAAATCATTCGCGGTACGGAGAGTGCATCTACTTCCATTCCCGCGACACGCTCTACGTCAACCTTTTCATCGCCTCGGAGCTCGA
>PMJQ01000106.1:265-3159 GCA_003157485.1 Ignavibacteriota bacterium | reverse complement strand
CGGTGAACGGGAGCCCGGTCGCGGCTGACAGCGCCGCCGGATACGCCGTGGTGCGGAGAGAGTGGAAAACGGGGGACGTAATCGGCGTGACGCTACCGATGTCCCTCCGTCTTGAGCCGCTCCCCGATATGAGCAGCCGCGCCGCCGTGATGTACGGCCCCGTGCTCCTTGCGGGTGATCTCGGTCCCGCCTCGGGAACGCGTCCCGTCCCCGCGATGGTCACAAACGCCGCTCCCGTGTCGCAGTGGGCGAAGCCCGTCCCGGGGCGTCCGCTCACGTTCGAAACACGAAACGTGGGTCGCCCGGCGGACGTCGTCCTTTCCCCTTTCTACATGGTGCGCGATAACCGCTATGCCGTGTACTGGGATTGTCTCACCGACGGGGAGTGGAAGGACCGCGTAAAGGACGACAAGTCCGAAATGGCCCGCCTGAGGAGCCTGAGGGCGCATACGGTGGACTCGCTTCTCATCGGCGACACACCGGCGGAGCGCGCCCACAGGCTTGACGGGGAAAAGACCACAATCGGCCACTACAGGGACCGGACCTGGCGCCAGGCCGCCGGCGAGGGGTGGTTCTCCTACGAGTTGAGCTCAAATCCCAATGCCCGTCTCGGGCTCGTGATCACGTACTGGGGAAGCGAGTCCGGAAAACGGGAATTCGACGTCATCGTTGAAGGCCGCGTGGTCGCAACACAGAGTCTCTCCCGCAACAATCCGGGGAAGTTCTTTGATGTCACATACCCTCTCCCCTCCGACCTTACACGGGGGAAAGGGAGCCTTGTTGTCAGGTTCTCTCCACGCAATGGGGGAATCGCCGGAAGGGTGTTCGGGACCCGTCTCGTCACTCTTTGATCTGAATCTGCTCGCCGTCAATCCTTGGCCCTTGTGGATGTGCTTAAGGTCACATCCATAGCAGCTCCTTTCCGTCTACAAAACTGGCCGATTTTTGTGTGAATTCTACATATTCTCGTCGCCGGGCCTCGGCGGCGTTTGTGAATCACATATGTGTGGAGAGAGGTTTGCGCATTGTCACATCTTTTTCCGGAGAAATCGATTATTCTTGAAAAGATTTCAGGCAGAGAAAACGGCTGCCGTAACCGATGTGAAGAGATGGGGAGGAGGGGGGGACATTGCACACAAATACCTCAGGGGGTGGCATGAAAAGCTCTACAATGGGATCTCTCGTAAGCCTCGCTTTTATCCTCTTCATTTCCGGTTCGTTTACACTACTCATCGGTCAGTGTCGATTCCAGAGTCACGCTAGCGGCGCATGGAGCGCCCCTGCGACATGGACGCTCGTTTCAGGGACGAGCGGGACCGGCGTCCCGGGCCCTGCGGATACCGCCGACATACTCGCCTCATACACCGTGTCCATCGGAGGAGTGACTGCCGACTGCGCGAGGCTGATTGTCGAGGCGAATGGCACGCTTGCGATCGACGGTGCGGCATCCGTCCAGGTCGACGGCAACCCGGGTTCGGCGGATGTGTACGGTACGCTCGCGATGACGGCCGGCGGCACGCTCTTGAAAGCGGGGACAGGGACATGCTCGTTCGCGATCGCCGCGGGCGGGAAGATGACGATAAGCGGGAGCGCCTCAAACCCGGCTTTTGATTCCTACAGCTACGCACCGGGGAGCACCGAGGAGTTCACCGCCCCGGGGAACCAGACGATACTGACGGGGAACGCACAGCTGGCGATCGTCTATGGTAACGTGACGCTTGGCGGGAGCGGCACCAAGACCGCATGGCCCATAAATGTGGACACGACGTTCAGGTGCGCGGGGACGCTCACAGTCGCGAATAACGTGTACTTCGACGTCTCGACGAACGTGCTCAGGATCTACTTCGGTGGAGACGTCGTCAACTACGGAACGATAGACGCCTCCGTTGGCATCACCGTCCTCTGGATGTCCGGATCACAGTGGCTCAATTACGGAACGTATCTCCCAAGCTACACTCCCGGGTTCGGGTACACGCCCGCGACGATATTCATGAACACGTCGATGGGGGGAACGCCCGCCGCCCAGACATTTTATGATCTTCTTGTGCAGGGGACGATGTCTGTCCAGAGCGGCCTGACGGTAACCAGGAACGTCACCATAGCTTCGGGGGGAACGCTCAACGGCGGCACGGGTCTTACGCACACGGTCGGGGGGAACTGGACGAACAACGGGACGTTCAACTGCGGGACTTCGACAGTAAGCTTCAACGGAAAGTTCGGCAGGACGATCTCCGGCACGACGTTCTACAATCTCATACTGAATGACTCGCTCGGTGCCACACTGACGGGGAACGTCACGATTGCAGACGGCGGCTCGCTCATTCAGACTGCGGGGAATATTGCCACCGGCGTAAACTCCCTCNNACGGGAAACCCCGGAACAATTTCCGCGACGCTCTTTCCGGACTCGAACCCCCCCGGCCTGCCTCATGCGGGAGACACAAGCGTCGTACTGAAACGCTACGTGGCAATCTCGGGGAACGGCGCCGGGCCGGGGTTTACGTATGCCCTCTGCCTCGATTACAACAAGTCGGAAGTGCGCGGCGTGGAACAGCTCTACGAGTTCTGGGGGAACAACGGTAACGGATGGGTCAACTACGGCACTGCGACACAGCCCGACACGATCAACCACTATGCCGAACAGACGGGTCTCTCAGGCTGGTCCGAATGGACGCTTGCAGAGTCCACCGCACCGCTCCCGATACAGCTTGTGACGTTCCAGGCATCCCCTGTGAGCGGGTCGGGGAACGTGAGTCTGACGTGGGCCACGGCGTCCGAAGTCAACAATTACGGATTCTATATCCAGCGGAGCGCATCCCCGACGTCCGGGTTCGCTGACCTGCCGGGCGGGTTTGTCGCCGGGAGCGGGACGTCTCTCACGACGAAGAAGTATTC
>PMJQ01000106.1:0-247 GCA_003157485.1 Ignavibacteriota bacterium | reverse complement strand
GCGGCAACAGGCGACAACTCCAGGCAGGCCGTCGTTTTCGCAATGAGCCAGAATTATCCGAACCCTTTCAATCCGACGACCCGTATCACGTTCAGCGTCGAACGAGACGGATACACGACGCTGAAAGTGTACAATGTGCTGGGGAATGTGGTGGCGACGCTCTTCGACGGTATGGCACAGACGGGGACCCTCTATAATGTCGCGTTCGACGGGACCTCCATGGCCAACGGCGCGTATTTCTACCGGC
>PMJQ01000003.1 GCA_003157485.1 Ignavibacteriota bacterium | reverse complement strand
GCGGGGAGCCGCAAGCCAGCTCACAGAGAGGCGGTTCGAGGATTTCCACAAGGAAGCCGCACTCACGCCGGAACGCTCGGAAGACGTGGTGACAACCCTGGCACTCTCACGGGACAAGCAGCTCGTGCAGCTCACGACGGAGGATTTCGAAAACGACCGGTTTGCGGCGGAGCTTCTCCGGAAGAGCGGAAAAACACCGGTCGAGCTCGCAGCCGAGGCACGCACCAGGATCATCGGAAAGATCGAGAAGGGGCTGGAACACGTGTCGGACACGACGTTCCTTCACACCGAGCCCCACCACGACGACATCATGCTGGCCTACCTGGCGCACATCTATCACCTTGTGCGCGATCCCAGCAACAAGCACTATTTTGCAAATCTGACATCCGGATTCACGTCCGTCTCGAATCCATATTTCCTGTCCATCCTCGGGAAACTCGAAGCACACCTTGAAACCGGGACCCTGTTCGCCCTCCTGGTGCAGGGGTACTTCGACACGCACGAAAACGCCGCGCGCATGGAGGACGTCTATCTCTATCTCGACGGCGCGGCGGCAAACAGCCAGGAGATGAAGGACGAGGCGGAATCACGGCGCCTGCTCCGCAACCTGGTCGGACTGTTCCAGACGCACGANNGTCGAGCTCCTCTGGGCGTATTTTGGGATCGAATCGGATGCCATCCATCCCCTGCGTCTCGGGTTCTATACCGGGGACATATTCTCGCCGGAGCCTGAAGTCCACAGGGACGTCGTCCCCATATTCGAGCTGATATCGAAGGTGCGGCCGAACGTCGTCTCGGTCGCGTTCGATCCGGAAGGGAGCGGGCCCGACACGCATTACAAAGCCCTCCAGGCCGTCGCCAGCGCGCTGAAGCTCTACGAGAAGGAGAGCGGCGACTCCGCGCTCCGGGTCTGGGGATACCGGAACGTCTGGTACCGCTTCCGTCCCGCGGATGCAAACCTGTTTGTCCCCGTATCGATCAATTCGATTACGATGCTCCATACGGCGTTCATGAATTGTTTCGGCTCACAGAGCGCGGCGTCGTTCCCGAGCTACGAGCACGACGGGCCGTTCTCCGAGCTCGCGCAAAAAATCCAGGTGGGCCAGTACGACATGATCAAGACGATCCTGGGGAAGGACTTCTTCCTGAAGAACGGGCATCCCCGGCTCCGCGCCGCGCGCGGCATGATCTTCCTTCGCGAAATGACGCTCGCGGAGTTCTTTGAAATGGTCCGTGAGCTCAAAAAGGTCACAGAAGACCGCGGCTGACAGGCCCCTGTCCTCCATTTTTCTTATATTATGGGGGATCCCCCGCGGGCGCCATCAAATTGGAGTAGTGGATATGCGTAGCGCGATTGCATTGGTCCTCTGTCTGCTTCCGCTCCTGAGTCCCGCCCAGCTCAAACTGGTCAAAGTAGAGACGCTCCCGCTCGGAAAGTCGCGTTCATGGTCCCAGCCCCGCTGGTCTCCCGACGGAAAGACAATCTACTACACTGCGTCGGATCTTGACGGCATCTGGGGGTACTCGACCCCCGGGGGGAAGACCGTGCAGATCACATCAGACAGAGGATCAGGGTACGGGTTCACCATATCTCCTGACGGGGCGCGGATTGCCTGGCGCCGGACGCTCTCCGGTGCTCTCCCGGGGGAACGTCTGCAGGAGACGGTGGTCGGAAACGTCGCCGGCGGCGGCTCAACCGTTCTTTCGTCGGGGAAGTCGGTCTCACTTCCCTCATTCGTCCGGTCCGATGTCGTGTATTCGGTCGGAAACCGGGTGCAGGGGGTGACTGCCGGAGTTCAGCCTGCCGGGACGTTTGCCATACTCGGAATCGAGGAGACGAAGATTGCGATCCTCCGTGACGGCGTGAAGTCTCTCATCGATCCCCTCGGCAACGGGAGCTACGTCTGGCCTTCCCTCTCTCCCGACGGGTCAAAGNNTGCTGGCCTATGAGATGGACCGGGGCACATTTGTTTCCGATGTGGACGGGAGTCATGCCGTCCGGATCGGGAGGCGCGATGCTCCCGTGTGGACACGCGACGGCAGGTGGCTCATCTACATGGCGGACAGCGACGACGGCCATGCGATTCGTTCGTCTGAGATCGCGTACGTTTCTCCCGACGGCACAATGAGCGGGAAACTCACATCGACGCCGGGCACCATCGAGATGTACCCGCAGTGCTCCCCTGTCTCTGACGAGATTGTCTGCAGCACGCTGGAAGGTGAGATACTCGTGATCACCTACGACGAGGCATCGCGATGAATCGGCGGTTTGCTCTCGCCTGTATCACCGCGCTCTGCACTTCCGTGTCGATTGCGCAGCGGGCGGATCTTACCGGACTGAAATTCTGCATTGATCCGGGTCACGGCGGGTTTAGCAGCGACGACCGCAATGTCGTCCCCGATCCGGGGGTCAATTTCTGGGAGTCCGAGAGCAATTTTGAAAAGGCGCTTCTCCTGAGGCAGCTCCTCTGGCAGAAGGGAGCGACTGTCATACTGACACGGACGTCGAATGATACGCTCTATCCGGACGGGAACGACGAACCGAGCCTCACCGCCCGCTGGCAGCTTGCGAACGCGAACAATGTCGACTGGTTCCATTCGATTCACAGCAACGCGAGCGGTCTCGCGAACAACACAAGCGTCAATTATACGCTGATGCTGGTGAAAGAGAATATTCCCACCCGCACTGCCGCATTCCCGCAGGCTGTGACGATGTCGAACCTCATCGGACCGGCCATACAGGGGAGTCTCCGGACCAGCTCCACAAGCACATGGCTCGATTACACATTCTATGGCGGCCCGGGTGTCGGGTACAACCTCGGCGTCCTGAGCGGGCTTCTCATGCCGGGTGAGCTCTCCGAGGGCTCTTTCCACGACTTTCTCCCCGAATGCCGGCGCCTGCTGAACAACAGCTATCACAAAATGGAAGCCTACGCGATACGTAATGCATTCATGCAGTACTTCGGTGTGCCGGCCGATCCGGCGGGAATCATCGCCGGAATACAGACCGATCTTGCGGGGGGGGGCCCGCTCAATTTCACGCGCGTCCGGCTCCTCCCCCTGAACAGGGTCTACACGGGGGACTCATTCAGGAACGGTTTCTACATGTTTGACAGTCTCGCCGCCGGCGTGTACACGGTCCGGTTCGAGACTCCCGGATACAAGACAGATTCCGTCCAGGTCACCGTGGCAGCAGGCGCCACCGTGTTTGTTGACCGGACGCTGGAATCGACAGGGTTTCCGGTCGTCGTGTCAAATTCTCCGGCGAACAACGATACATCCGTCAACCCCACATTCCCGGTGAAGATCGGGTTTTCCACCCGCATGGACACTGCCGCCGTGCGCGCGGCATTTTCGATTACCCCCTCCATGACGGGGAGCCTCTCCTGGGATCCGAACAACACTGTCCTGACGTTCTCCCCCGTATCCCATCTTCCGTTCCTTGTGAGCTTCACCGTCAAGGTTGATACGAATGCGCGGAGCCAGGCCGGTCAACCACTTGACGGGACGGGGGCCGGGACGCCGGGGAATCCTTTCGTGCTTCATTTTCGGACAAAGCTGATCCGGGTCGATCCCCCAAGGATCATCGTTCGTTTCCCGGATTCCGCAATGACGGTGGCGACCCCCTACCACTCAGTCAACATAACGTTCGACGAGCCTCTCGATCCCGCGACGGTCCTCCCATCCAACTTTGCGGTCGGGAGAATTGGAGGCGGCATCCTTTCGAGAACGCTTCAATACTATGAGGCTTCCGGAAAGGGAGGAGTGAATCTGTTTGCCACTTCCCCCCTTGAACCCGGGGCGTCGTATATCGTCCGTGTGAGCGGTGTGAAAGACATGACGGGGAACATGATCCCGAACACGACCCCTGTCACCTGGAGCTTTTCCGTGGGGCCCTCTTCCCGCGTCACGGCGACAGTTGATTCGTTCGATACGCCCCCCGTACAGTGGAAGCAGCCGACGGCCGACCGCTACACGACGGGTGTTGACACCGCTTCATTCTCGTTCGTTTCGAGTCCGGCCTATCCCGGGATTCAGACAAATCCGGGCGCAGCCTCGCTCTCGTTCAGGTGGGACACGACCGCCGGCGCGTGGCTCCTCCGGGTCCCGCTGGATACGCTCGCTCCGCAGAGATCTCTCCAGTGGCAGAAAGTCGGGACGGTGCTTGAGGCGTACGTGTTCGCTGACGGGGGGGGCAGCCAGTTCAGGTTCGGAGTCGAAGACAGCGTCGATGTGTACCCTGGAGGAAGGTTGCAAAACCACAAAGT
>PMJQ01000239.1 GCA_003157485.1 Ignavibacteriota bacterium | reverse complement strand
AGCCGCTCTGCGCTACGCCCCGATATGCTCAAGCAACGGGCGGAAATATACGCAACGGCGACCGGTAAATCAAGGGACACTCATCAAAACCGTCTTAAATTCCCGGTGGATTATTGCGGCAGCTTCTTGAATTGAGTTTTCGGACGCCATTGTTATCCAGCGAACCCGGTTGTCCCGCCTGAACCACGTCAACTGGCGTTTCGCATATCTGCGCGTGTTCTGTCTGAACTTCTCGAGCATCTCCCCAGGCGAGATCTCTCCATGGAGACACGCGAACGCTTCCTTGTACCCTACTGTGTTGAGGGCGTTGAGCTCCCTCCCGTAGCCGCGGCGCTCGAGATCAGCCGCTTCACGCAGAAGCCCGTCGGCAACAATCTTCCCGCAGCGCACGTTGATCCGCTCGTACAGTGCCGCGCGCTCCCACTGAAGACCGTAGAAATGCGGCTCGAATTCCACGTCCGGCCGCCGTTCGGACTGCAGGGAAGAAAGCGTGACCCCTGTCGCATGATAGACTTCGAGCGCGCGCACGATCCGCCTCGGTTTTGTGGGATCGATGCGCGATGCCGAGAGCGGGTCGACGCGCCGGAGCTCTTCGATAAGCGCCGGGAGTCCGCCCTGTCGAATCTTCTCATCGAGCACGTCCCGGTACTCCAGATCCGCACCCGGGCCCTCAAAGAAACCGTCGACGAGCGATCTGATGTAGAGCCCGGACCCCCCGACGACGACGGGGATCTTTCCCCGCGCGAATATCCCCTTCACGGCTTCCCTCGCCTTCTCGCCGAACTCTCCGGCACTGAAGTCGGCATCAGGGTCAACGACATCGATGAAATGGTGGGGGACCTGTTCGCGTTCGCGCGGTGAAGGTTTCGCGGTGCCGATGTCGAGATGCCGGTACACCTGGCGGGAGTCGGCAGAGATGATTTCCGCCCCCGCGAGGAGTTCCGCAAGGAGAAGGGAGACCGCCGTCTTTCCCGAGGCGGTCGGTCCGACGATCACGGGGACCGCCCGGGCGTTCACTGCCATCCCATTTTGCCTATGAGAGGGACGAACTTGAATCCTTCGATCTCCCGGCGGATGAGCTCTTCGCCCTGCCGCGTAAGGACGAGGAGAGCCTGGCTCTTGCGGTCCCCGACCGGGATCACGAGCTTCGCACCGTCGGCCAGCTGCTTCGTGAGCGGCGCGGGGACGTCAGGAGCGCCGGCAGTGACAATGATGCCGTTGAACGGGGCAAACTCGTTCCACCCCACCGTGCCGTCCCCCCCCTTCGTGGCAATCCGGTACCCGAGCCGGTCGAACATCTTCCGCGCGGCTGCGAGGAGGTCAAGATCACGTTCGATCGAAAAGACATGCGCCCCGAGAACCGAGAGGACGGACGCCTGGTACCCCGACCCGGTCCCGATCTCGAGTATTCTGTCCCCCGGACGCACACCCAGGGCCTGCGTCATGAACGCGACAGTGTAGGGCTGGGAGATCGTCTGCCCCTTTCCGATCGGGAGGGCGTTGTCCTCGTAGGACCTGTTCGTGAACGGCTCGGGGACAAACAGGTGCCGCTCCACGGTCCCCATCGCCCTGAGTATCTTCTCATCGGTGATGAGCCTGTCCCGGAGGAGCCCGATCATCTCGCTGCGTTCTTCGTCGAACCTGCCCACGGCTATCCCTGCGCGCCAGTCTTCAGGACCCGCCACACGGCTGCGGCGGACCGGTCGCCCTCAACGTTGAACCTTCCTTTCAGTTCCTTGCGGAGAACGGCGGGCGTCAGCCCCCTGTACAGTGTCCCGTTCTCCGCGATCGAGACCATCCCTGTCTCCTCGGAGACGATGACGACGATAACGTCGGCCTGCTCCGAGATTCCCAGACCGGCCCGGTGCCTCGTCCCGAGGAGCTGCCCCTCCCAGGACGTAAGGTTGGAAAGCGGAAGCGTGCACCGCGCCGCCTCGATCACACGGTCCTTGACAACAACCGCCCCATCGTGCAGCGGTGACCGCGGGTTGAATATGGAGAGGAGGAGCGACCGGCTGAGCTGCGCATCGAGCTTTGTCCCCGTTTCGACGGCCATCCGGATCCCTGAAGCCCGGACAAAGACAATGAGCGCCCCGATCTTCTTCCGCGAAAGCTCCGTGACTGTGGCGACGACTTCATCGATGGATTCGTCGACATCGATCTTCAGGAACACCCTGATAATCGGGCTCCGGCTGATGAGGACGAGGAGCCTGCGGAGCTCGGGCTGGAAGAGGATGATGAACGCAAGGACCCAGATGTCCGACAGCGTACGCAGGATCCACGTCATCGCCTTCAGATTGGAGGCCTGTGCCACGAAGGAGAACGCGAGGATCAGGAGCAGCCCGGCAAAAATCTGTATCGCGATCGTCCCGCGCATCGCGACGTACAGCCTGTAAAAGATGAACGAGACGAGGAGGATGTCGATGACATCGGAGAGCCCGACGGAGATGAAACCAATCCTGAAGAATTCCATATGCCGCTCCCTTGGAAGTAAAGAGCCAGGCCCTCAGCGGGAGGCCCTGCGGACAGCATCGGCAACTGCAACGGCGCGGCGCGCCTCTCTGACGTCGTGGACGCGCACGGCGTGCGCGCCGGAGAGGACGGCGGACACGGCAGCTGCGAGGGAGGCTTCGAGCCGGTCGTGGACAGGCAGCCCCGTCGAGAGTGCGAGGAAAGATTTTCTGGACGGGCCGACGAGCACGGGATACCCGAGGTCTGCAAACCGGCCGAGACCCGAGAGAAGCCGGTAGTTGTCGCCCGCCGTTTTTCCGAAACCGATGCCGGGATCGACGAACATCTGCCGCACGCCGTGCGCCTCCCCCTTCCTCACAGCCGTTCCCAGAGACGCGTGGATCTCACCGAAGAGATCATCGTAGACCGGGTTGCTCTGCATCGTCTTCGGGGTTCCCCGGATGTGCATGACGACCGCAGTCGCTCCGGCCTTTCCCACGGCCGCCGCCATCGCGGGATCAAACCCGAATCCGCTGATGTCGTTCACGATCGACGCCCCGGCTGCCAGTGCGGCCGAAGCGACGTCCGCTTTGTACGTGTCGATCGAAATCGGCACGTTCACCCGCCGGCAAAGCTCCTCGATCACGGGAATAACCCGGTCGAGCTCCTCCTGGGTGCCGACGGGATCCGCCCCTTCGCCGTACGAGCTCCCTTTCGGCCTCGTCGATTCGCCCCCCACATCGATGAAATCCGCCCCCTCTTCCGCCATGACGAGACCACGCTCGAGCGCCTTCCCGGCCGGGAGGTATTTTCCTCCGTCAGAGAACGAATCGGGAGTCACGTTCAGGATCCCCATGACGTGGGTCCGTGAGGAGAGGTCGTACCTACGCCCGGCAAACGTGTAGACGAGCGCGCCCTCCGAAGGGCGTTCACCGGCCGCATGCATCATGGATCACCCCCCTGATACGGAACGAGGTGACTCGCCGGTCACCTCGGTCACACTCACATCTTTTTCTTTTCAAGCAGGGCCCGTCGCTTCGCTTTGGCCCTTTCGACCGCCTTCTTGTGTTTCTTCCGCACCTTGACCGTTTTCTTGTTCATGCATCCTCCCGGTGAACTGCAGGCACGCTCAAATGTACCCGTCGTTTTTGATGACCCGCTGTAATTCTTCCGCCCGTTTGAGCCTCGGGAGAAGTTCCGTCAGATATTCCTTCAGCATGCGCAGCCGCCCGTTTTCCCCGGGGATCTCCAGAAGCTCCTGCCGGCGGGCGAGATCCAGCCCGGCCTTCTGCGCCATCACAAAAGAGAGACCGGATTCGCAACGCTCGAGGCCGATCAGCGTGCCGCTCTCCTTGTACGCCGCAGCGATGAGCGCATTGTACAGTTCGACAGTTCCCGCGGCCAGATCCCCGTCGACTGCCTCGTCGGGTTCGCCGAAGTACCGGATCTCCCCCACCAGATACGGAGCCCGGCCGCTGTCGTACCTGAGAAGGCGGTACCGGGATTGCCCCCCCACCACGATATCCATCCTCCCGTCGTCGTACCGGCGGGCCACCGATGAAACCGTCGCGCTGCATCCCACGTCCGCCGTCCCTTTGTCGCTTGAGAGCACGATTCCGAAGGGAGCCCCGCTTCCGATGCACTCGTTGATCAGCACCTTGTACCGCTCCTCAAAGATGTGCAGCGGAAGAGCGGAACGGGGAAAGAGGACAACGTTCAGAGGAAACAGCGGCAGCCATGTTTCCGGCATAAGCACTTATGCGCTGTGCATACCGATGATAGCCATTTTCGGGAAGAACGTCAAGAAGGCGGGAGGCCTGCGGCCGCGGAAATGCAGTTCAGGGGGACGACTCTTCGTACCATGCGGCAAGTATCGTCTCCAGCTGTTCGTCGGTAGCGGCATCCGGTTCGTCTTTGAACGACGGGAGCCCGAGGATCATGTCATGAAGCCGCCGGAGATCGATGCCGAGCGGATCCTCGCCCGGGAACCTCTCTGCAAGTTCCCGGGCAAGGCCGTCCACGTCACGCCACGTGAGTGTCAAGGGAGCGCTCCCTTTCAGCGTGCGTATTTCTTGTAGCGGTCGTTGACGCGCCCCCAGTGGAGATTGGCGATGAAGTTGTCGACGTACACCGCCCTCTTGGGGCCGTCCTTGTGGTAGTACGCGTGTTCGAACACGTCAACCGGGATCAGAGGTATCCCTCCCCAGATCGCGCCGTAGTGGTGCTCGTCGACAAGGACGTTCAGGAGCCGACCGGAGTAGAGCTGGTCATACACGAGGACACCCCAGCCGCTCAGCTTGGCGGAAACAGCCGCCGCCTTGAAATCAGCCTTCCAGGCGTCGAACGTGCCGAATTCCTTCTCAATCGCCGCCTTGACTTCCGGTCCCTTTGCGGGATTTCCGTCGCCCCCCATGACCTCCCAGTAGACGTCGTGGAGAACCGTTCCTGCGTGATTCCACGTGAGACGCCTCTTCAGTTCGCCGATCTGGCTGTAATTCCCGTTTGCCCCCGCACGGTCCGCGGTCTCCAGCCCCTTTTCAATCGTGTTGAGCGCGGTGACGTAACCCTTGTGATGCGTGTTGTAATGCCAGTCCGTTGTCTCTGCATCGACGACAGTGGCGAGGAGCTTTTTCGCTTCTTCATCGGAATAGGGACGCGGTTTGAACTTCCATTCGTAAGCCATGTACAGCTTCTCCTTATTGTGGATGTGTGGTGGGGTCCGGCGGCGCCTTCTCAGACTCCGAACGAACTCCCGCAGCCGCAGGTCTTCGCCGCCTGCGGATTGTTGAAGACAAACCCTTTGCCGTTCAGGCCGTCGCTGAAATCGAGAACCGTGCCGCTCAGGTAGAACAGGCTCTTCGGATCCACGAACACCGTCACTCCGCGCACGGTAAACACCTTGTCTTTTTCGGAGGGCTTTTCATCGAACCCGAGCACGTAGGAGAGTCCCGAGCACCCGCCCCCCTTTACGCCGAGCCGCAGCCCGTGTTCGGCCGGAATGTTGTTTTCCGATTTTACCTTTGCGACCTGGGCCGCCGCTTTCTCCGTCAGCATGATTTCTTCGCCGACGTCCGGGGTCTTCTCCGCTACAATTTCCGCCATTGCGTTTCCCTCCTCTATATCATTCATCATTCAGAATTCAGAATTCATCCTTCCGCGGCCTCCGCCGCGCACCTTCACCTACATCCCGAGCTCCAGCCGCGCCGCCTCCGACATCATCGAAGGATTCCACTGGGGATCCCACACCACGTTGACTTTGACCGCCGTGACGCCCGGGATATCCCGGGCCTTCGACTCGATCTCCCGCGGGAGCGATTGCGCCGCCGGACACGAGGGGGACGTGAGCGTCATCGTGATCAGCACGCCCCCGTCGAGCGCAACCCTGACGTCATAGATGAGCCCCAGCTCGTAAATGTTCACGGGAATTTCCGGATCGTAGCATGTCCTCAGAGCCTCTGTCACCTGTCCTTCGATGAGGTTCTGCTCTATGGCGCTTATCCGGTTACCTTCCGGTGCCGTTTCCATGGATTCATTCCGTCGTTATCGGTTGGGAATTTCCGTCGAGTGCCGCGTGGAGTGTATGCCAGGGGAGGCTCGCGCATTTCACCCGGGCGGGAAATTCGCTCACGCCGGCGAATGCCGCCAGCTTTCCCATCCGCTCGATTTCCTCCGCCGAGACCTGCGTGCCGGTAACAAGCCCGTGAAAATCCTGGAACAGGCGCTCCGCCTCCTCCCGCGTTTTTCCCCTGAGGACCGAGCTCATCACCGAGGCCGATGCCTTGGAAATCGCGCACCCCGCTCCGGTAAAGCTGATGTCTGCGATTCTGTCTCCTTCCAGCCGGACGAACACAGTGTAGTGATCCCCGCACAGGGGATTGTACCCCTCGATCTTCCCCGTCGCATCCGTCATTTCCCTGAAATTCTTCGGGTTGCGGTTGTGATCGAGGATCACCTGCTGATACAGCTCGCGGAGGGCGGACATCAGGCGAGCACCTCCCGGACCCTGTGCAGCGCTGCAAGGAACACGTCGATCTCCTCTTTTGTGTTGTAGAACGCGAACGATGCGCGCGCGGTAGCGGCAACGCCGAACCGCTGCATGACGGGCTGCGCGCAATGGTGCCCGGTGCGGATGGCGATCCCCTCGTCGTCAAGTATCGTCCCGATGTCGTGCGGGTGTATCCCGTCAATGACAAAGGAGAGGACCGCAGCCTTCTCCCTGGCCGTCCCGATGATTCTCAGCCCCGGTATCTCCTCCACGCGCCGCGTGGCATAGTCGAGAAGCTCGTGCTCGAACGCCGCCACGCTCGCAAGATCGATTTCGTTGATGTAGTCGATCGCTGCACCCATCCCGATCCCGCCGCCGATGTTCGGGGTCCCCGCCTCAAATTTATACGGGAGGTCGTTGTAAATGGTCTTTTCGAACGTCACGGATTTGATCATGTCCCCGCCGGACTGGTACGGGGGCATCGCATCCAGGAGCTTCGTCGTTCCGTAAAGAACGCCGACGCCCGTCGGTCCGAACGCCTTGTGCGCGGAAAACGCGTAGAAATCGCATTCCAGGTCCCTCACGTCCACCTTCATGTGGGGAACCGCCTGTGCGCCGTCCAGAAGGACCGGGATGCCGCGGGCGTGGGCCATCCCCACCATGACCTTAACCGGGTTTATCGTCCCGAGCGCGTTTGACACGTGCGTGAGCGCGACGATCTTCGTCCTCGGTGTCAGGAGCTTTTCATATTCTCCGAGCTCGATCTCCCCCCTGTCGGTGATCGGGATGACGCGGAGCTTCGCACCCTTCTCCTGACAGAGGATCTGCCACGGCACGATGTTGGAGTGGTGTTCCATACAGGAGATCAGAACCTCATCCCCGGCCCCCACCACCGTGCGTCCGTAGCTATACGCAACGAGGTTGATCCCCTCGGTGGTCCCGCGGACGAATATGATCTCCCGTTGATGGGCGGCATTCAGCAGGTGCTGGACCTTGACGCGCACCCCTTCGTAGGCCTGCGTGGCACGTTCGCTGAGATAGTGCACCCCGCGATGGATGTTCGAATTCTCTTCTTCGTAGTACCGGAGCGTGGCGTCGATAACGACCTGCGGCTTCTGGCTTGTCGCGGCGTTGTCGAAGTAGACCAGAGGTTTCCCGTTCACGCGCTGGCGCAGAAGAGGGAAGTGGTGCCTGCATCCGCGGATCGCCTCGAATCGTTCGAGAAGTTCCCTGTCGGACGCCGGGGACTTGGTGTGCTGGACTGTCATTGTTTGCATCACGTCTCCAGTGTCACCCGTCCCTGCCGGAGGCGGGTATGAAGAAGGGCATCCAGTTTCTCCCGGAGGACATCGACGTGGACCCTGTTAATGACATCGGTGGCGAAGGCGAACGTCAGCAGATCGCGCGCCTCCGTCTCTCCGATGCCGCGGGCGCGGAGGTAAAACACCTGCTCCTCGTCGAGCTGCCCGACCGTCGCGCCGTGCGTGCATTTCACGTCGTCGGCGAATATCTCGAGCTGGGGCTTCGTATCGATCGTCGCGTCATCCGAGAGAAGCAGCGTCTTGTTCGTCTGCTTTGCATCGGTTTTCTGGGCGTCCTGGCGGACGAAGATCTTCCCGTTAAACACCCCGCGGGCGTTCCCGTCCAGGACCGACTTGTACAGCTCGTGGCTCTCACAGTGCGGGACGGCATGATCGATGACAGTATGGTTGTCGACGAGCTGCGTCCCGGTCGCGACAGACAGGCCGTTCAGCGTGCATTCCGCACGCTCGCCAGCGAAGCGAGCGCTGACGTTGTTCCGCACGATCGCGCCGCCAAGGTTTATCGTGTTCGAAGTGAACGAACTCTCCCTGCCGAGGGTAACACGCGTCGTTCCTACGTGGTAGGAAGCCTGGTTTTCCAATTGCAGCTTATCGTGCTCCACGGCCCCCCCATCACCGACAATGATCTGCGTGACGGCGTTCGTCAGGCTTATCCCCCGGCCCTTGCCGCCGTATGACTCGACAACCGCTATGCGCGCACGATCGCCGGCGATGATCAGGTGCCGCGGCTGAACGAGGAGCGGAGCAGCGGAGGAGACAGAGAGGGAGAGTATCTGGACCGGCGCGTCGAGAACCACGCCCGCATCCACACGCACGAATGCCCCGTCGACGAGGAACGCCGTGTTCAGCGAGGCGAACGGATCTTCCCCGGCCGGGTCAGGCGCAAGGTATCGCGAGGCAAGAGCCGGATCCCCGGCGAGCGCCGCGGCAAGACTCCCGGCGGATACACCTTCAGGGAGCGCCGGAATCGACGAAAGCGTGCGGGAGAAGTGCCCGTTGATGAAAACGAGGAGTATGCTTCCCGCTCGCGCAAGGATCCATTCCCCGAGGTCGCTCTCCGTGACGCCGGACTGGTCGTATACGAGGACGGGGGTGAACTCCGTTGAAGCGATCGGCGCCACGCTCGTGAACCGCCATTCCTCCTGGTCCGTTGTCGGAAATCCGCCCGCGGCAAACGCCGCGATCCCTCCGCGCCGCAGGGCATGGAGGGGGGATCCCGAGGCTCCATTGAGTCCCTCTTCGAACCTTGCGAACCTGCCCGCGTACCACTCCCGGACATTGATCAGGGATTTCGTCATCACGAACCTGCCTCCTGTGCAAGCGCGGAAACGGCGCCCGGTTCGGTCCTGACCCAGTCGTACCCCTTTTCTTCAAGAACGAGCGCGAGTTCTTTCCCCCCCGACTTCACGATCTTCCCGTCAATGAGAACGTGGACGAAATCGGGGACGATGTAGTTCAGCAGCCGCTGGTAATGGGTGACGACGACGACCGCATTCTCGGGGGACCGAAGCCTGTTGACTCCTTCCGCGACGATCCTGAGCGCGTCGATGTCCAGGCCGGAGTCGGT
>PMJQ01000037.1 GCA_003157485.1 Ignavibacteriota bacterium | reverse complement strand
AGCATGAAGGCGATGAGCACGCCCGAGTTCCAGGAAAAAATAAAGAAGGGGCCGGGAGCACTCCTGACGGTCTGGGGAGGGGAAAGACCTTCGATGGGGAAATACCTCGTTCAATGGTTCGTCTTCTGCATCGTGGTGAGCGTTTTCGCAGCGTACGTGACACACTGCGCGCTCCAGACCGGCGCCCCTTATCTCTCCGTCTTCCGTTTTGCGGGGACCACCGCATTCTGCTGTTATGCCATCGGAGGATGGTCAGAATCCATATGGTACAGGAGGGCCTGGTCGACAAGCATCAAGAACACGTTTGACGGTTTGCTTTTCGCGCTCTTTACCGGCGGAGTGTTCGGCTGGCTCTGGCCCAGGTGATGATACCGGATTGAAGAAAGAGTCCGCGGCGCCGCGGGAGTAAGTCTCAGAGGTGCAGCACGGCGGCGCAGCGGAGGCAGGTTTCGGATGCAAGCGGACGTCCGGGAAACTTAGACCGGGATTCCGCCGTTCATCGTCGCCCCGGGGGGGAGGGGCTCACGTTTCAATGATGCAGAGGCTGCGATGACACCAGCAATTGGTATCGGTTTTCTCTCACTCACCGGGATACTTCTCATAGCGTACGTACTGTTCCTCGTCGAGCAGCACAAACTCCAGGACGAGCTCGCCCGCCACGCCAGGGAGGACGAGCAGGGAACAGGCGCAGGCACCGCTGACTGAACCAGCCTTCCCCCCCGGCCGGCGGCGGAGTCCATGCGTGTAGGGGGGGCGGGGCGCTTTTACTGAGGCTCCCAGAGTTCCACCGCGTTTCCCTCCGGGTCGTACACACGGGCAAACCTGCCGTTGGGATACGGCTCTGAATCAATGACGACTTCGATGCCGGCGGACCTGAGCTGGGCTGCCATCGCGTCGAGATCTGACACCCCGAAGTTGATCATCCATGCGTTTTTCGGATTGCCGAAGTACTCGGTCTTCTCCGGGAACGGCTCAAAGACGGTGGGTCCGGACTGCTGCTTATTTCAGCAACGAGAGCTTTTTTGTCTGTTCCAGCCCCGCAGACTGAAGCCGGTAGAAATACACGCCGCTTGCGAGGGATGAGCCGTCGAACCTGACGTCGTGGAATCCGCCCTCCTGCTCACCGTCCACAAGGACCGCGACCGCCTCGCCGATCACGTTATACACCGTCAGCGTCACACGGGCTCTCGCGGGTATGCTGTACCGGATCACGGTCTCCGGATTGAACGGATTCGGGAAGTTCTGCGCAAGGGAGAACACCGCAGGCAGATTCTGACCGGTTCCGGCAGGGCTCACGTCAACCTGCGCAGGCTCGCTGAAGTGGACCGCGCCGTCGAGATCGATTTGTTTCAGCCGATAATACGACGTGCCAGTGGGTGCGCCTTTGTCATCAAACGCATAGTTCTGAGGCACCGTTGTTGTCCCGTGCCCGGGAATGAACCCTCCCGGGACAGTCGCGAAGTCACCGCCGGCGGAAAGCCCCCGCTGGACCTCGAATCCGTAGTTGTTCACCTCGCTCAGCGTAGACCACCTGAGATCGACCCCCCCGCCGGCCGGAGCGAGCGAGGCGCCGAACGAAACGAGCTGTATGGGAAGCGCGACCATCTGATCGTTCCAGGAAGCATATTTCCTTGATATCTGAATGGTCCCGGTATCTGGCTGCAGCGGATCGGCCGCTCTCACGTTGACCGACGCAAGATCCTTCGCAATGAATATGTAATACACATATTTTGAAATAGAAAATACGGGTGACTGACCGAGTACGCTTAAGTAAGTTGCGACGCTGTCGGTTTTCCTTATGCGGAGTGCATCGTGAACGGACCCGCCCGGAAGCGTCATCGGCCCATACGCGTCAACAGTATACGAAGCATTGTGCCTCTCCCCGCTCGACAGATACAGGATGCTTGTAAGAATAAGAATGTCGGTTGTGTCAAAATACGTGCTCGCCCAGGTCGTCCCGTACGCCAGCGGCAGGCCGTAGTACACATCCGCCGGTGTATTGTTCGCCGTGAGCGACCCCGATATGGTCGGCGCAGTGGCCCTTTCGCCAAGATTGAGAAGATGCTTGGAAATCTGAAACGTGGAAAGCTGAAAATAGATATCCCCCGTGGCAGCTATGCTTTGTCCAAGAGCGTTCACGTTGAGCGTAGTCTGGAGTGCGTGCGTCGCGGAGGGGAACTGACCCGCGTACGGAGTACCCGCGACCGCGACGCTCGTAAACGTCTGCGGAGAATCAGATCTGAGTGAGCTGAAATCCCAGGAGGTCGGCCCGTGGGCTCCGATGTTCAGACTCGTCGCCACCGTGTCCACCTTGGTTGCGATCAAATGGCCAACGGCAAAGGCGTTTGACACGTCCGCGGCGTTGATTGTGATCTGCCCGAGGGCAGTGGCGCCCATAAACGTCATCGCACACGCGAACACGAGCATTCCGGCCGGTGTTTTCATGTATCCTCCAGGAGTGTTGTGGGCTGTAAGTACAAATGTAAAATCACTGCTTCAGCAGTTCCTTCACCGCGGCTTCGCATCGTGCGGGGAGAAGAGACATCCTTAAGAGAGCGTGGCCTCGAAAAATGTACAGTCTTGGACGTTCAATTGCAAGAAGAAGCCCTTCGGAACCGGCACGTCCGGCGGCCAGCGCGTCAGAAGAATTTCCCGCGGATATCGGCGAGATCCTTCGCGCCGATCGGAACGACGTCTCCCAGTGATTGCGAGTCGATCAAAGAACGCGCGCTGTTTTCCGCAACTTCAAGACGGTCGAACGCCTCGAGTATCGTCGCTCCGCTGGTGAGAAGGCAGTCGTTCTGAATCAGAATCACGGGGACGGTTTCCGAAACGCTCCGGGCAATCGCCTCCGGCGCCGTGTACTGCGATCCGAAGGGGATCACGGGGATATCGCGGAGGAGTATGTAGCACTCCGGGATCGTCCGGGTCTCGAACGCGTGCGAGGTGACCGCATACGCCGCCACTCCCGGGGATTGCGCCGTAATGACGCTTCCGATCGAAGGATGCATCCTGTAAATGGATTCGTGCAGGCGGACTGACCGGCTCGGGCACTTCCCCTTTTCCTGCCTTCCGCCGCTCACCAGGACGATGTCATCCCTGCCCAGGCTTCCCCTGTCAAGCCCGGTCGGCGTAATGAGAAATTCATCCTCCCCGAGTCGCGCTGAAACGACCCCCTCCGTTGATATCATGAGAAACCGCTCGCAGGCACGGCGGACGATCCCGGCGATCAGCCCGCGCAGCTCGCGTTCACGGCTCGTCCGGTAACCGGGGTCGAACTCCGGCAGTGCGCACTCACGGCGGCCGAAAAACGATATCTGCTCCGGGGTGAGCGAGATGACTTCCCCCAGCCTCCTTGCCTGTATGATCGTCCGCGCGCAGAATTCGAGCGTTTCAATCCGGTGGTAGGCATTGAGAAGATCCGTCCCGCCCGTCACCGCGCCGTGATTTTCAAGGAGAACCACGTTATCTCCCGACGCAAACGCCCCGGCGATGTTCTTTCCGAGCTGTTCGCTCCCCGGAAGCGCATAGGGGGCATACCCCACCCGGCCGCACACGTCGTTCGCCTGGGGTATCACCGCGGTGTCCGGTACGATGCGCACGATGCTGAACGACACAAGCGCGGCCGGATGGGCGTGCACGATCGCGGCGATATCCGGGCGCCGTTCATAGATCCACCTGTGGAAGGGGAGTTCCGATGAGGGCATGTGCGGCCCCACTGCAGTGCCGTCTGCCCTGACGCACATGATGTCCTCAGGAGAGAGATTCCCCTTGTCGATCCCCGCCGGGGTTATCCAGATGTCGCCGTTCGCGTCCCGGACGGAGAGGTTTCCCCCGGAGAGCGTCGTCAGCCTGTTGCGATAGATCCGGTCCATGATCCGCACGATCTGCTCGCGGGGGTGCAGAAAAGGAAAGTCCATAGTATGCATGTTTATGGGTGGAGACGGTCGTGCTCCCGCCGGGGAGCGTCTCCCCGGCGGCAATGAAAGGAAGGGAACTATGGGAAGAGAATCAAACGAGCGCCCCCGGCGGGGAAGGGTCAGCCGGCAATCGCGAACATGCCGCTCGCCGGGTCCCGGCGGATTCTGGCCCGGTGTTCATTCCACCAGGCGCCGAACGTTCCGGGCCTGTCGAACCCGGGGGCGATTTTGATATGGCGCTTCAGCGCGTCCATAGCATCGTCCGCGAACACGCCGCCGGAAGAGGCGACCTGCAGCAGGCCCGTGACCGCTCCGGGGTTCCCCATCGCAAGCGCCGCATCAAGGATCTCGGTCTTCATCTCCGGGTCTTCGACCGCCGCCGCCCTGACAAGGAGCCGGGACGCATCCGCGCTGTCCCCGAGGACCTGCGCGGCCTTCAGAACGCTCAGGACCACCTCGTCCGAACCGTCATCAAGAAGCCCGAGAACCGCGGGGAGCGCGGATTTCTTCTTCATCTCCCCGAGGAGATTCACCGCGTCGATCCTGACCGCGGCATCCCTGTCTCCGAGCAGTTTCAAGACCGCCGGGAGCCAGAGGCTGTCCCTGTCGCCGTACGTCTTCAGGTTTGAGAGCGCGGCCTGGCGGTCGGTGCTCAGCGGGCTCCCCAGCATGTGGAGCGTGTGGCTTAGCGGATCTTCTTCCGGACTTCTGAAAAAGAAGAGCCCGCCGACAAACAGGCCGACGACCGCGACGGCGCCCGCCATGTTCCTGAGGGCCGTCAATTTCCGGGGAGCGAGCTTCATGTACCTGAACACGCCGGTCAGGAGCAGCGCGGCGGCAAAGAGCACGACGATAAGAGGGCTCGTCGGCAATCCCGTGGTCCAGGAGAGCTTCACCCCGATGAAGCTGATGATCGAGCTGCCGATCCAGCCCAGCGCCAGGCGCGTGCTTATCTTCTCCGCAAGGAGCATCGCCGCGACGGAGGGGATGACGAGATAGCTGAAGACGAGAAAGACGCCGGCGATCGCCACCGAGCTCGTGATGACGAATCCGAACGACATATAGAAAAGAAAATCCCAGAGCCGCACACGGATCCCCGACGCCTCGGCCCCGCGCACGTCGAACGAGATCGCCATGAAGTTCTTCCGAAAGGCGAAATGGAACAGCCCGACCGCGGCATAGATCAGGGCGGTCTTGATGACAACATGCGACTGGACCCAGAGGAGATCCCCCTTGATGATGTGGTCGAGTTCCTGTGGCCCCAGGGCGCTTCTGGAGAGGACGAGTATCGTCGCGGCAAACGTCACCGCGTACACGATCCCGATGATCGCCTCATGGGGGACCTTCTCGCCCCTCATCCGGGTGATCGAGAATATGAACGCACCGAAGAACGTGAATGCGAGCGAATAGAGGTAGAGCGCGGTGACGTCCTTTCCGGCCTCGTAGCCGAGAAGGACCCCCGTGACGGTGCCAAGCGCGGCGATCTGGGCAAGGGCCAGGTCGACGAATATCACCTTGCGCGCGATCACGTGGACCCCCAGGTAGACGTGTATGCCGGTCAGAACGAGACAGGCGGCCAGCGGCCATATCATCGTCGCCGGGAAGGAGAATATTTCTTCGATCATCGGACCGCCTGCGCGATGTTCTGGACGAGGTACGTGATGAGCTTTTCATACGTATCGACTTCGGGAAGCGCACCGACGTCGAGATAGGTGATTATCACCTTCGCTCCGGTCTTGCTTGCGACGTAGTCCGCCGCCTCCCGGGAATAGAAGTTATCGTTGAGTATCACCCGGATGCCGTCCCGTTTGATCTCCTCGACGACCGCGTCACGGTGCTGCGGCGGCGGCGGGATCCCGGGCTTCTCCTCGAGCTCGCCGTCGATACGCATGCCGAACCGGTCGGCGAAATAGATATAGGTCTTGTGATAGGAAATGACCTTCAGGCCGTTGAGAACCTCCGCCTCCTTCATCCATCCGCCCAGTTTCCCTTCCAGCCCCCGCAGCTTCAGCCACTCCCCCAGCTCGTTGTTCATCGACTTGCGCACGAGAACATCCCCCCCCGACTTCCCCAGTGCGCGGACGAGCTCTTCGCCGAAGAGCGCGCCGTCAAGCCGCGTCCTGAACTGTTCGAGCCGCGACTGATAGTAGGCGGTATTCGCAGGATCGAGCATTTTCAGCCGATCCGCAATATTCGCGGCGATGATCCTGACGTTCAACGGATCGAGCCAGACATGGGGGTTCCCCTGAGGATGAATGTCCCCCCAGGCGCGGGAGACCTCGGTCGGGAGCTCCTTCACCGGGACGTTGATCGTTGCGATGAGGTGTCCGGGGTTCCCCGGCTGTATTGCCGGATTCCCGGACGCATCAACGACGTTTTTCGCCCAGATGTCGAGCGAGAGTCCGTTCTCGATGAAGAGATCGGCATCCCCGGTCAGCTGGTTCATCGCCGGTGTCGGCGTCACGTAATGGGGATCCTGCTTCGCGTTGGCGAGCGCCACGGCCGTCACCCTCTCGCCCCCCACCTCCTGCGCGACGTACCGGAGATAGTTGAGCGTCGTGACGATCCTGAGCTTTCCCGCGCGGGCGGGAGACTGCTGGACAACCCCCAGGGCGAGCAGCGACAGTACAAGGAGCCCGGACATTGTTCTCATCTTGCATTCCTTTCGATAGAAGATCACTTGTTCACCCAGTACGGTTCGGTCGGGTGAGACCCGAAGACCAGATTCACTTCGAAGAGCGCGGTGTTCACGTTGTTCTGCACCGGGAGGTCGCTCCACCGGTGTTCAAACCCGAGCCGGAGCCGGAGGAACTCGGTCGTGTAGTAGCTTGCGTACGCCCCCGCCGAACGGGTGACGAGCCTGTCATTGGAAGGCTCCTCCACCCAGTCGTACCTGAGGCCGAGATAGAGCCAGTACGAGGTCTGATACTGGAGGTAACCGTACCATCCGACGGGAGAATTGCTCGACACCGCCGACGCACTGTCGGAGAACACGTGCCGCCCTGCAAACACCTCTCCGCCGGCGACAAAGGAATGGGATTCCCGCTCCTCGAGAGGCGCCCATTTGTACGTAACGTCGGCGCCGTAAAGCCTCGTCGTCGCGCTCCCGTGTTCCTCGTACGCGCTCAGGCCGAGGACGAGGAGGTGCTCGTTGGACCAGTCCCTCGAAAAATTCAGATGTCCGACATATGCAGGCTGAGCGCCGCCGCGTCCGCCTGAAAGCGTCAGCTCGCCCGCGCGCACGACGTCGAGGTTCATTTCCATCGTCGACTGAGGAATCGGGTCCGGGACGTAGAAATTGATGTCCATCCCGGTGGGATTGAACCCGGATTCGAAAAACTCCCCGTGGTCTGTTCCGAGATACCGCGCCACGGCGAGAGGGCGCGTCGTCCACGGAAGGTCGTGCATGTGGATCTTGTTGCTCACGCCGAATGGCGCCCTGTACTTACCGATCTTGACCTTCATCCCCAGCGGCGCGTCTTCGAGAATGGGGATCCTCTTCAGGAGCCCGTACGCTTCTTCCGCATCGACGCCGAAGTCCTTTCCCGCCTGGTTCTCGAGTGAAATCACCGCCACGGCGGATGCATACGGGTCCACGGCGCCGAGGAGCTCCATTTCCACGGTCCTCAGGAACGGCCTGTTGCTGATCTCGTTGGACGGGTCGGCCTGATCGTACACCTTCTTCGAGTCCCCCCGCGCGGCAAAATTGATGAACGCGGTCATGCCGGGATTGAACGCCACGGGCGCGGTCGCCCGGGACACTGCGTCGATTTTCGTCTCGAGATAGGTCAGGCGCTTCTCGAGGTTCTCTTCCAGCCTGTCGAGCATGTCGCTCTGCGTCACGAGGTCGGCCGATCGGAGCGCCTTCAGGCTGTCGATCTCGTGGTGGAGCCGTGCCAATTCCAGCCGCAGATCATCGACAAGTTTGCTCCTCGCGGGCTCAGATTCCTGCGCCCCGGCGGCGGAGGCGAGCAGGAACATACAGAACAGGAGCGGAATGGTCTTTGACCACATGTTTCCTCCCCGATGTGGGTTACCGGTTCCGGGCACCCGGCCCGGCAACTCAGGCCGGCCCGGTCGTACTCCGGAAATGATGAAGCGTTAATGGGACGGAAATTACGCGAGGGGAGGCGGTGGTCCGCGTTTGCAGGGGAAGAAGTGCCTGGCGGGCACAAGGCGCACCGGGGAGGCCGGCGCGGCCATAGGAGAGACGGTGCGCGGCGGCGAAACCTGGCACGAAGGGGGAACTGGCGTGCTCCTCTCCCCGAGCTGCAGGCAGATAACGCATATGTGCGACGGATCGGCGGGATCAGAGAGGCCCGGGACGCCGGAGTGTCCGGGGACCAGAGAGCGCGCCGCGCCAGAGATTATCCCCGTGAGAAGCCCCCCGTGGTCGGGGTGGAGAGCCTCCATCGCCGGGCCGGCAGCAAGATAAAGGCATAGAATTGCCCATGTTGCCAGGGTGCGGCAGGGGTGGTTCAAGTGTCTTGCTGAATGTACAATCCGGATGGCGACCCCGCAGGTACTGTGGGCCTAATGTATAGAGTAAACACATTCCATGCAACAAGATTCCGGAAAGGGTGCGCCGTGACCTCTATCACCACGTCCGGCCCCGCAATTTCGCAATTTATGACCCCCCAACAACGAGACCTACGTCAGGAAAGGAAGAGCCTGTGGGCCAGCAACAGCTTCTCCTTATCATACTCGGGGTGATCGTGATAGGCATCGCCGTCGCGGTCGGCATCACTATGTTCACAGACAGCGCCGCCTCCTCAAACAGGGATGCGGTCGTCGGGGATCTTGAAAACCTGGCCGGAAACGCCGAGCAGTTCTTCCGCCGGCCAACGGCAATGGGCGGGGGGGGGAATTCATTCAACCTGCTCACGACGAGTTCGATCACACTCCTGACGAACATCCCGTCCAACGCCAACGGGTCCTATTTTGTCGAGACGGCGGGCGCAGGGAGCGGGACAAGCTCCCTCGTTGTCATCAAGGGGGTGGGGGTAGAACTCTTCAACGGGTCCCCCGTCGCCGCGCACGTGTACGTCTACCCGGACCACGACAGCGTCGTCACGATCAACTGACTCCCGGGGACCTCTCAGCGGCTCCCGGAGCCGCCGGTTCACGTGATGATGCAAAAATCGCGGGCGGCCCCCTTCTTCCCCCGGCGTGAAACGTCCCCCCGTTCCGTCGGTCCCGCCGGTCAGTCATTCCGCGGGCGCATCGGGAAGTTCTGCGCTCTCTGCTTCTTCATCTCCTCATATTTCGCCTTCTGCGTGCCGGTAAGAATGGAGTCGATTCTCGCATCTGCGGCATCCATGACCTTCCTCATCGCCGCCATTCTTGCATCCCGGTCATCGCCCGCGGACGCAAACGCATCCTGACGCTGCTTGTCGCTTTCCTGGAATATTGTGACAATCTTCCCGACCTGGTCATCGTTGAGAGCGAGAGAATCCTTGAGCCTTGCGGCGCGCTGTTCGGCGGTCATCCGCATGCGCTGCTGCGCCTGCGAAACCGAAAGCGACCCGGCGAGGAGAACCACAGCCAGCGTAAGGAGCGATACGGGGATTTTCATGGGGCAAACCTTTCACTTGTGTGTGTGTGAGGCGCACCGATCGATGGTTTAGACCCCCTCCCCGGGGGGGAGGTTTAACAGCGTTCGCCGTTCCAGGGGAGAGATTCATCCCAGGGGGGACTAAACTTAATTCCCGGACCGATGTCTAAAATGGGCAGCCCGGCCCACACACTACCCACGCGGACATGAACAGGTTCCACTTCGCATTCTTGCTCGCCCTCCTTCCGGCGGCGGCGGCCGGTCAGACCGCCGTGGTGAGCGGGCGGATTGTGGACGGGGCGAGGAATACCCCCCTGAAGGGGGTGCACCTCAAGCTCATGAATGAGAAGGACACAACCGAAGCATATATCGAGACGACGGACGCCTCCGGCGCCTTCTCCTTTCTGAACATCGCCTACCAGAGATGCCGGCTCGCGGCCACCAGCGTCGGGTATGCTCCGCTTGTCATGCCTGTCACGATCGACAGGCCCGCGGTCATGCTCGGCGACATTGCACTCACGCTGAGGCTGATACCTCTCGGAGAAATCGTCATCCAGAGGGACCCCCCTCCAACCGTGCAAAAAGCCGATACCACGGAGTTCAATGCACGGGCGTTCAAGACAAACCCGGATGCCACGACGGAAGAGCTCCTGGCGAAGATGCCGGGAATCACGGTCGACAACAGCGGGACGGTCACCGCGCAGGGGGAGCAGGTCCAGCAGATACTCGTCGACGGGAAACCGTTCTTCGGCAATGACCCGACGCTCGCGATCCGCAATCTCCCCGCGGACGCGATAGAGAAGATACAGGTGTTCGACAAAATGAGCGACCAGGCCGAGTTCACGGGATTCGACGACGGCCAGGCTCTCAAGACGATCAACATCATCACGCGTACGGAAAAGCGGAACAGCGGGTTCGGCAAGCTGACCGGCGGGTACGGCGATGACACCCGGTATCTCACGGGGGGAGACATCAACATATTCAGCGGTCCGACAAGGATTTCCGGGATCGGGCTCTCCAACAACGTCAACCAGCAAAATTTCTCAACGCAAGACCTCCTCGGCGTCGTCAATTCCTCGAACCAGTTCGCCGGCGCGTTCGCGGGGGGAGGGGGGTTCGGGAGAAGAGGGGGAGGAGGCGGCGGGGGCGGGTTCGGCGGAGGGGGATTCGGCGGCGGCTTCGGAGGGGGAGCCGGCCAGATCAATAATTTCCTCGTCGGACAGCAGAGCGGCATCGCAAGGACGAACTCCATCGGGCTGAATTACAACGATACATGGATGAAGGACCTGGAGGTGAACGGGAGCTACTTCTTCAATCTGACGAACACGCAGAACGACCAGCGCCTGAACCGCCAGTATTTCGCGGCGGGGGATTCCAACAGCGTGTATGGGGAAAACTCGGATGCGGCAAACCAGAACTACAACAACAGGGTGGACATGCGCCTCGTCTACACCTCGGATTCCTCCAACTCCGCGATCGACCTGCCGCGCATGTACTTCCAGTCGAACACCTCCGCAAGCCTCGTGGCGGCGACGAGCGCCCTCCCGTCGTCGCTTATCTCCGACAGGGCGGACAACGCCGCCCACACAACAGGGTACAATTTTTCGAACCACCTGATACTCAGGCACAAGCTCGACACCCCCGGGAGGACGATCTCGCTCGACATCGGAACCGGGTACAATCACAAGGCGGGCTCAAGCACGCTGCAGTCCACCGCCGACGACGCGGAGGGGGCCACCGTCATACAGAGCGATACAATCTCCCAGCAGGGGACGCTCTTCAACAACAGCTCGTCGCTCTCCACGCGGCTCGTGTACACGGAACCGATCGCGGCGAACAGCCTCCTGCAGCTGACCTACTCCCCCTCATGGACGCGCAATACCTCGGACAACCGGAAATACCTGTTTGACCCGGCGACGGGGGAATACACGGCGCTGGAAGAAAACCTCTCAAACACGTATGAGGACTGGTATACGACGCACCGGGCGGACGTGGGGTACCGGTACAGGGATAAGGGGCTGAATTTCATGGCCGACTTCTCGTACCAGATCGCAAGCCTGAAGGGAGACCAGCAGTTCCCGACGCCGGGCGCCACCGACCGGGTCTTCTACGACATACTCCCTTCGATCACGTTCAACGACGTTATTTCAGACCACACGAACCTCCGGATATTCTACAGAACGTCGACGTCGCCGCCGAACGTCATACAGCTCCAGAGCGTCGTCGACAATACCAACCCCATCCTTCTTACCGCGGGGAACCCGGACCTGAAGCAGTCGTACAGCCACAACTTCGTCCTCCGCTACAGCGACGCGCTCCCTGACAAATCCCGGAGCTTCCTCGCGTTTTTCGGCGTGAGCTACACGGGCGACTACGTCGGCAACGAGACGATCACCGCGGTGCGCGATACGGTCCTTGCCGGCGGGGTCCCTATGGCACGGGGAACGCAGCTGACGCTCCCCGTGAACCTGAACGGGGACTGGAGTGTGCGGTCATTCCTGACATACGCGGTCCCGTTCGGGCTCATCGGGAGCAATCTGAACCTGACGTCCGGCTTCACCTATACGAGGACGCCGGGGCTGATACAGGGGGACATGAGCATCGCCAACAGCTACGCAATGAGCGCCGGGGCTGTCGTCAGCAGCAACATCAGTCCCGATGTGGATTTCACGGTTTCGTATACGGGGAACTACACGATCTCGCGGTATTCACTCCAGGAGCAGTCCAACAGCAACTACTTCTACCATACCGCGGGGGTGAGGGTCAACCTGATATTTCTGGACGGGATCGTGCTGAGGAACGACGTGAACAACACGCTCTATACGGGGCTCGCCGGCGGGTACAACCAGGACATCGTGATCTGGAACGTCGGGCTCGGGAAGAAATTCCTCGCCGACCAGAGGGGGGAATTAAGGGTGACGGCGAATGACATACTCAATCAGAACAAAAACGTCAGCAGGTCGATCACCGACTCATACGTCCAGGACACGGAGAACCAGGTGCTCCCCAAGTACTTCCTTGTGACGTTTACTTACACGCTCCGTTGATCAACGCGGGTTTATCCGCAGCCGGCGGAGGGAGCGCGAGATCTCTCCATAGCGGAAACACCCCACGAGGTGGTCGTTGACGATGCCGGACGCCTGCATGAACGCGTAACAGATCTTGGATCCGACGAACCTGAATCCGCGCTCTCTCAGATCCTTGCTCATCGCGTCCGAGAGGGCGGTCCTGGGGGGAACCTGTTTCATGCTCCTGCGCCTGTTCATGACAGGCTCCCCCCCTGAGAACCGCCAGATATAGCCGTCGAAGCTGCCGAACTCTTCAGAAACCCGGAGGAAGGCCGAAGCATTGGATATTGTCGATTCTATCTTGAGCCTGTTCCTGACAATCCCGCTGTCGGCGAGTAACGAACGGATTTTTCGCCGGCCGTACCCCGCGACGACCGGCGGGTCGAAGCCTTCAAACGCCTTCCGGTATGCTTCCCGCTTGTTCAGGATTGTCGACCAGGAGAGGCCCGCCTGCGCCCCCTCAAGCGTGAGAAGCTCGAACAGTCGCCTGTCGTCATGCAGCGGCACACCCCATTCGGCATCGTGGTACCGCTGCATCAGCGGATCGGTCCCCGCCCAGCCGCATCTCTTTTGCGCCCCCGGCAGCGTCATAAGCGATTACCGGACGCCGCGGGGACTTCGCGGGCGGTTGCGGGAGACCGAAACGACACGCCTACCTCTTCCCTTTCCGGGCTTTGGCCTTCGGCTTGCTCTTCGGTTTCCGAACGGCCTTCTTCTTCGGCGCCGGTTTCTTCTTCGCCGCGGCCGGCTGCGGAGGAGTCTGCGGGCCTTTGATGATCCCCACGATGTTCCCCTCGGGGTCAGCGAATTGCGCGAACGTCACCATGTTGGAAACGACGGTAATGGGCACGACGACACGGCCGCCCAGGGCCGCGACCCTGTCGAGATGGGATTGCATGTCCTCCACTTGCACGTAGAAGGTGACGCCGGGCTGCGCTCCTTGCGGCACCTGGTAGATACCGCCGTTGATCCCCATTTTCACGCCGGTGTCCACCATCCCGTAGCTCATCCCGGTCGACGGATCGGCCATCGATTCGAGGCTCCATCCGAACAGGCTCCTGTAGAACTCGTGCGCGCGTTTGGAATCCCTGGCGCTTATCTCAAAGTGTGTTACCGGTGCCGCCATGACCAACTCCTTTCAATGTGTGGGTTCTGGGAATTGAAGAGGGGAAGCGTGGGTTCACGAAGCACGTTGCATGAAAGTGGGAGCACGTACTAAAAATGACNNCTTTCGAATGTCAAGCGGAGGGGCTGATTCCGTTGAAAATTTTGCGGGGATGTCCGGTGATGACTGCTTTCCTCCCCCTTCGGACGGCCGTTCCGGCGGGAATGCCAAAAAAACGGCCATAATTGCAGGAAAGAAGCAAATTACCGATGGAATCACCCCTGCCAGAAGGCGGTGTCGAGCGCAAGGTCCCTGACGCCGTTTACGATAAACTGGATGCCGATGCATATAAGGAGGAATCCCATGATGCGCGAGAGGCTGTTGNNATATCACTCCGGCAAATGCAAGGAACTTGTCGATTCCATGCCGGACGTCGATTGAAGAAGACATTGTGATCACCACCGCCAGAGCGCCCGGTCCGCTCAGGCTGGGCATTGCGAGCGGGCTGAACGATATGTCCAGTTTTTCACGTGCCTCCTCCTTCCCCTCCCTGGAGATCTGCCCTTCATCGGGGAAAAGCATACGAAAGCCGAGAACCCCGATCACCAGCCCCCCGGCGATACGGATCCCCGGTATCGATATCCCGAATGCAACCATGATGAAGTGCCCCCCCACGAGAAACACGATGAGGATGGCAGTCATGTATATGCAGGCGCGAGTGATCTGGCGGTTCCGGTCCTCGGGCGTCAGGTGCGAGCTGATGCTCAGGA
>PMJQ01000220.1:2338-6631 GCA_003157485.1 Ignavibacteriota bacterium | reverse complement strand
GGCGGCTGGGTGAAGTTCGCCCGGAAGATCGAGGAAGCGGGCGCCGACGCGATCGAGCTGAACGTGTATTACATCCCCACCGACCCCGCCCTGACGGGGACGACCGTGGAAGAGAGATACATCGAGGTTCTCCGGGCGGTAAAAAGCACCGTGAAGATCCCCGTCGCGATCAAGCTGAGCCCGTTCTTCAGTTCGATGGCCAACATGGCGCGCCGNNGAGGTCACCCCCAACGTCATACTGAGCACGCCGCAGGCGATGCGGCTCCCGCTCCGCTGGGTGGCGATTCTGCACGGGCAGGTGAAAGCGAGCATCGCCGCGACGAGCGGGATCCACACGACGCAGGACGTTCTCAAGATGCTGATGGCGGGAGCGGACGTGACGATGATGTGTTCCGCGCTCCTGAAACACGGCGCGGGGAGGATCGGCGAAGTCCTGACCGAACTCACCCGGTGGATGGAGGAACACGAGTACGAGTCGGTCCGTCAGATGAAGGGGAGCATGAGCCAGAAGTCGGTGGCCGACCCGGCGGCGTTCGAGAGGGCGAATTACATGAAGGCCCTGAACAGCTACAAGTAGATTCCCGCTCCACGAACCGGCAACGGCCGCAGGCGCGTCACATACCGCCTGCGGCCGTTCATTTCCGGGGCGGCCCGTACCGGGGGCGCGCGCTACAGACCCAGCGCTTCCTTCACGTAGCGCGGCGCTGGGGAACCGAACGAGAGAATCCTGTCATGCATCGTCTTCAGTTCCGTCTGGGGCCCGAATTTCTTCTCAAAGGCGATCCGGAGATCGTTGATCCCGATATTCCCGACATAATACGTTGAGAGCTGCGTCGACGAGAGACACGCCCGGCGCCATTTTCCCGCGGCTTCCCCCTCCTCCTGATACCCTTCGTTCTTCATGAGATCCATCGCCTCCTTCTCGGTCATCCCCTGCGTGTGGATCTTCTGATCGAGTATCGCGTTGAGTATGAGACGGAGGCGCATCTTGAGCTCCTGCATTCTGACCTCCGGCCCGCCGTACCCCTGTTCGGCCATCAGCTGCTCGGCNNTCGATGAACGTCCCGCTCGAGAATATCGAGCGCACCATCGTCGGCGCCTTGAACTCGTTCGCGTGGGCGAGCTGCAGATAATGGCCCGGCATCCCCTCGTGGATCGTGAGGTCCTGAAGCATGTCGTCGTTGTATTCCCGGAAGAACGACGTCACACGCTCCTTTGTCCAGTCCTTCGGCGTGGGAGAGATCGAGAAAAAGGTCTGTCCGTTTTTCTCCAGCGGACCCGCCGCGTCGCAGTATGCAACCGCGACCCCCCGCTGAAATTCCGGCATGACGATGACCTTCACCGGGTCGGACGGAAGCGTAACAAGGTTCTTCGCGCGGACGAAATCGGTCGTCTTCCTGAGATCCTCCGTCGCCGTCGCGACAATTGTTTCGTTGTCGGGATGACGTTCCGCCAGATTGTCGAGAACCGTGCGTATGACCGTCCGCCTCTCCGCGGTGTCCCCTTTCGGCGAGAACTGCCTGTAGAGCGGGAGCGCGGTTTTGTAGAGCTCCTCCTGTGTCGTCCGGAGATCCGTTTCGGCCCTCTTCATGATCTCTTCCGGCGCAATATCGGATTCGAGCGCGTAGGCGAGCTTCTGCCTGTACAGCCGTTCCCCGAGACGGAAGTCCCCCGTCGAGCGCGGGAGGAGGTCGTTCTTCATCCACTCGCCGAATCTCCCGAGCGCTGCGACGGCGGAGTCCTGCGCCGCTTTCAGGGCGTTCTTCTTCTCCGGGGTCCACGACGACCTGGAAACAAAGTCGTTCAGGTCGTCCCGGATCAGGCCGATCGTCCCCTGATTCTGCTGTATCGCGGTCTCGGTGTAGATTTTCGGAGGGGTCTTCAGGACGCTTCTCGCCGCGTCAAGCATCGCGGGGATCATCATCAGCCTCCTGCGGGCGCTTTCCAGCCGGTCGTCCAGGCTTGCGAAATCGCGCGCAAGGAGCGCGTAGATCGCGCCCCCCGGGTTGTAGTTCATCGGGTTCCATTCGTATTCCCGGAGCGAATCGGCCTGGAAGAGCGCGAACTCGAGGTTCGTTTTCAGTATGCGGCTGTCGATGCTGTTCGCCGGGCTGAGCCTGCCGGGCTCGATGGATTTCAGAGAATCGAGGTATGCGGCATTCAGCGCGCGCGACGCGGCGATGCCGGCCGCCGAACAGTCTGAGAGCTCCCCGTCAAACCGGTGGTCGCCGAGCGTCGTGGCCCATTCGGGATTCATCCGCAGGAGCGCCCCGATGTAGTTCCCCGCCAGGGATTCGAATTTCTGGTCTTCCGTCATCTGCGGAGCGCAGNNAGCGCAGGAGAGGGCTGCGACGGCAAGCGTCGCGACAAGTAGCCGTGCGAGCGTCCCGCTGCTGCGGTGCGTAATGTTCCCGCGCATGAGCTCACCATTCATTTCGTCCTCCGGTTGAGTATTTTTTCGATTTCGTCCATCACCCTGTTCATCTTCTTCATCGCCAGCTCGAACGGAGCCGGGCTCGTCATGTCGATCCCCGCCTTCTTCAGGAGCTCGATCGGGTAATCGGAGCTCCCGGATTTCAGAAGCGCGAGATAGCGCTTTGTCGCTTCCCTGTCCCCTGCGAGGACCTCCTCCGAGAGTGCTCCGGAAGCGGTGAGGGACGTCGCGTACTGAAAAACGTAGAAGTTGTAATAGAAGTGGGGGATGTACGACCATTCCGACTTGATCTCGTCGTCGACGATGCAGACCCCTTTGTCGTGGCCGTAATACCGCTTCGTGATACCCATGTACAGTGTGTCCAGGACGTCCCCGGTGAGCGTCTCCCCTTTCTCCGCCATCTCGTGTATGCGGAGCTCGAACTCGGCGAACTGCGTCTGCCGTATGAGCGTCCCCCGGAGGCCGTCCAGGTAGCTTGTGAGGAGCGTCAGACGCGCATCGTCGTCCTTTATCGTCTTGAGCATGTAATCCAGAAGGAGCGCCTCGTTGAACGTCGAGGCCACCTCGGCGACGAATATCGAGTACTGCGACGTGGGGTAGGGCTGCGAGGTGTTGGAGAGGTAGCTGTGCATCGTGTGGCCGAACTCGTGCGCCAGCGTGCTGACGTCGTCGTACTTGCCGTTATAATTGAGGAGCATGTACGGATGGACGTCGTAGGCTGCCCCCTGCGAATAGGCACCCGACCGCTTCCCGTCGCTCGGGTAGACGTCGAGCCATCTGTCCGCGAATCCCTTCCTCGCGACGGCGATGTAGTCTTCTCCGAGAGGCTTAAGGGAGGCAAGGACGTGTTTTTCCGCTTCTTCGTATGTGTAGTCGATCTCCACGTGTCTGCCTGTCGGCCCGTACAGGTCGTAGTAGTGGAGCTTGTCGATCCCCATCATGCGCGCCCTGAGCCTGAGGTACCGGTGGAACGTCCCCAGATTGCTGTTGACGTTGTTCACGAGGCTCCTGTAGACGTCGACCGGGATGTTGCTCCCGTCGAGCGCCGCCTCCACGCAGGAGTTGTAGTGGCGCGCGTTCTTGTAGAACATGTCTTTTTTGACTTCCGCATACAGCTGCGTGCCGAACGTCGCATGGAACTCGCCGAGCTTGCCGAAAAACGCCTGGAAGACTTTCTTCCTGTCCTCCCTGTTCGGCAGGGAGCGGTAGAGCGTGAACGCGGCCTTGTCAAGCTTCACGGTCTTCCCGTCGCTCAGCGTAATGCTCGGGTACGGGAACTCCGCGTTCGAGAAAATGCCGTAGATGTTGTCCGGCGCGTCGGCCATGAGGCTCGCGTCCGCGATGATCTTCTCTTCCTTCTCGGTCCCCGTGTGGTCCCTCCGGCGGAGGACGTCATCGAGGTTCTGGCGGTAGATCGCGAGCTTCGGCTCGCTCTTGATGAACGCGTCGATCTTCGCCTTTCCCATCGCAAGAAGCTCGGGCTCGATGTATGCCGCTTTCGCGCCAAACGTGGAACCTATCTGCCCCATCGCCTGGACCATCTTGAGGTATTCCGATTGCCGCGTATCCTGGTCCGAGGCCATGCTTGCGTACGCGGAGAGCCGGGAGTATTCCCTCCCGAGGTCGCTCGACAGGTTGAGGCAGGCAAGGAGCACCGCGGGAGATTCGGCGAGCTTTCCCCGGAACTGTTCCAGGACGCCGTCCGTCCTGTCCGCGGTGCCGATCTTCGCCGCGAAGGCCTCCTTTGCTTTGACCCACGCGTCATCCGTGGGGTACAGGTCGGCAAGGTTCCACCTGCAGCTCTCCGGTATCTTTGTCCTGTCCCGCTGCTGGCTCAGCGAGCTTGACGATGCTGCCAG
>PMJQ01000220.1:0-2333 GCA_003157485.1 Ignavibacteriota bacterium | reverse complement strand
TGAGGACAGGGACGGGCCTCTCTTCCCAGACGTAGAGTATGCGCACATCCACCTTCGTCGGTCCGGCGGGGGTCTCGACGACCCCCGCATACGCGACTTTTCTCTGCACGATGAAATCGCGCCGGCGGCGTCCGGTGATCGCTTCGATGTCGGAATCCCCCGGCGCGACTTTCACGCCGCTTCCGGCGAACGAGAAGAGCGGCTTGAGCACCCACTCCTCCGGCGTCATCAGAGGGGTGGAGAGGTCGGAAAGAAACATCGTCTCGGGAAGCGTCGGGTGCTTTATGAACGGGAGAGAAAACCTGCTCATGCGGAAGAACCAGTTGGGATGGCCGGCCCACTCGACGTCGATGTCGTCCTTCAGTCCGAACACGAGCCGCGCGCCGGACTTTTCGAGATCCTCGGGAATTACTCTGTTATAGATGCGGTCAACCGGGACGAGAGATCCCCCCTTTTTATAGTACAGCTTCCTCCCTTTGCGCACCATGTCCCGGATATTGACGACGGCGATGCCGAACAGTTTTGACGTCAGGAGGAAGTCGGGGAGCGTTTTCTGCTGGAGTGGATCGATTTCCATCAAGACGACGTTTTCCGGGGCGCTTTTTCCGAGGATCGCCGTCCTGAGAAGCAGCTCGTACCTGCCGGCGTCCATCCCCGGGGAGTACTGTGTGAGTCCCTCCGGGATGTCGTACACGGCCCCGTATTCCTGGCACAGGACCGGTTGATACGCGTACAGGCTGGGGAAGCCCTGCAACCCGGTGAGCCGCGGGGCAAGTGCGCCATCCGGCGTTCGTTCGATCCCGAAATCCACCGCGGCAAACAGGGGATGCGGATCTTCCCTGGGGACACGGACCCGCGCGGGAATTGCCCGCTCCGAGGCGGCCAGGTATGACGGATCCGCGACGAGCTTTTCCATGATCTCCGTCCCCGAACGTTCCATGTTCCGGAGAAGCGCCGGGGGAATGAACACAGGTGTCTCGCAGACACGGAAGCTGACGTGCGCACCGCACCGGGCGTCGAGCCGCTCGAGAAGCCTGCGGTACTTCTCCAGGGTCCACTGCCGGTTGAAATCTGCGCGGAATTCTTTGATCATTGTTCCTGCCTGATAGTCTTCCCCGGAGAGACGGGAATCGCTTACTCCGGATCTCCTTCCGCTCCCCGGCAAAGCCGGGGGACGTTATACGAGGAAGCGGCCTCCCGCCATGATCTTCCTCTCATTCAGGTGGCCTTTCTTCCGGTCCCGCGGGACGCGGTGCGTTTCGCCGGCGCGGGAGGCTTCACACCGCCCGCAATGAATTCCGACCAGAGATACTCCCGGGGTATCCCTCCTCCCCCCGTGACGCGCTTGACGGCCATCTCCGCAACCGCGTTGACGACCCAGGCGAAGTTCTCGGGTCCGACGGAATTGAGATCGGCGTCGGGCGCCGGATTGAGGAAGTCGATCGCGTACGGGATCCCGCCGCGGATCGCGAATTCCACCGTGTTGAAATCGTACCCGAGAGCACGGTTGAGCGTCAGGCAGTCGGCAATGATCCTCTTTTCCAGCACAGGATCGAGCGGCGGCGCGCCCGTGACGTAGCGTCCCTCGTGCGCGCTGCGCGGATCGTAGCGCATGATCCGGACGCTTTCGCGGCCGATGCAGTAGCAACGGACGTAGTCATCGAATTCTATCCCCTGCTGCAGGGTCATGACAAGATCGCCGGTTCTGTTGTAGGCGTCGAAGAACTCATGCTCGTTGTTGACCCGGTAGACGTGTTTCCAGCCGCCCCCGCTGTGAGGCTTCAGGAACGCCGGGAACCCCACGGTTCTGAAGACCTCGTCCCAGTCGAGAGGGTAGATGAGGTTTCTCATGGACATCGATGTCGTGTCCGGCGGATGATCCCGGGAGGGGAGGAGGACCGTCTTCGGCACCGCAACCCCGAGCTGCGAGCCCAGCGCGTAATTGAAGAACTTGTCGTCGGCACTCCACCAGAACGGGTTGTTGATCACGATCGCACCGTGAAGGACCGCATTTTTCAGGAACGCCCTGTAGTACGGGATGTCGTGGGAGATCCTGTCGATGATGAGGTCGTACCGCGAGGGCACTTCCATGTCCGTCGCACCGATTTTCACGAACTCCGCACGAACGTCCGCCGACATCTCATTAACGCGCGAGAGAAGTGCAGGGGGGAATGAATTCTCCATCCCGAAAAGTATGCCGATCCGTTTCATGGACGCTCCGCGAATGATGAGGACGTCAGCGTGCGGACTTCATTATTGGACAAACTTCGCTCTCATGCGCCGCCACCAGGGCCGGTCGTGGTACGCGCGGTTCATCAGGAAGGAGCTCTTTT
>PMJQ01000140.1:11237-13042 GCA_003157485.1 Ignavibacteriota bacterium | reverse complement strand
GTTGGTATACTGATGGCAAGCTATACAAGTAGCTCCACGGCTGGTGTAGTTACCAAAGCGGCAGCCTATCATACCGCCAATGCTCTTGCTGGCGTTTCGGCGTCGACGGATACTATCTACATTACGGGTGACGATCCATCTGGTGCAACGACCCCGAATGCAGGTATGCTGGAAAATACAATCAACGCCGATACTGCGGCCAACGGGACAAGAAATAATGTGAACAGGATTTACGCGCTTTACGAAGGCCGGTTTTACTACCAGAATAAAGCGATCAATGTCAATAATCCGACTGGCACCTTGACGATTGTCGGCGTTCCGGGGACATTTGGAGCCGAAAAGCCGGTTATTATCATGCAGCCGGTCAATGCCACGCCTATTCTCATCGGCAACGGCTCGTGCAATCAGGTTTACGGCAGCATTACAGTAAAGAACGTCCATTGGCAGGTTCAGCAGTTGGACAAAACGATACAGGGCGAACTCTTCTATTGCGGCACGGCCAATAAGGCGCCGCAAGTGTTAAGGGTTGATAATTGCTTGTTTGAATTCAGCGGCATCGACCTGTTTGATTGCACCAACGAATCAAACGCCATCGGCGGCTGGCCGTATGGAGCTAAGATCTTCATCACAAATTCCTATTTCCGCAACATGTTCAATGCAGGTCAGTGGTGGAATTCAAGAGTCTTCCAATGCAAGCACCCAATCGATACGATGTGGATCGAGAACAACACGGTTACCACTGGAGGTCTCACATTCCTACAGCAGAACGAACTTACGGATTTCTGCTATGTCAACCACAATACGATTATTAACAACAAAAAGTACTGGATGCTGTCTCCCAATCACCGTAATTTCTACCTCACAAACAATATTTTCGTCAACCAGAACTGGGTTGGAGAAGATACGAATGTGACGAACAGCGGTCAGGATCCGGACAAGCTCTACATGAGCACGGTCGACATTGATACGAATAATGCAACCAACGGGCTGGTAGTAGAGGCGAACTATTATGTCGGTGATTCAACTCATTATTCGCCTGTACTGGCACTCAATAAGATGCAGGTCTATGTTTCGAACAACGTAAACTATTGGGACCCACTGTTGACGACGAATTATTATAGTGCCGCCAAATTCCTCGATGATACCAGCAAAAAGTTCGCCAGCGGGTTGCCCTCAGAATTAAATTGGGCAGGTAATGGCAGCGGACCGTGGTTGATAGGTAACGTGCCTGGTCAATGGATGAACTCCCGTACGGCAGCGTTGTTTGCAGCCTATGGAAGCGGCAAAGGAGGCTTCATCGATGACGGCACCACGACGACAGCCGATCCAAAGCTTTCGACTCCCGGCATAGCAAATGCAGCGGTAGCGGATGCGATGGGTCAATGGAATCAAAACCAGTGGGGTGATCCAAGATTCAAAACCCCCAGCCCGGCCCTTATTACCACCGCATACATCTACGGTGACTACGACCCGACGACGATCCCTGGGCTCGGTACTGAAAATGGAAACGGCATTACGAAGTTCACCGATCTAACTGAGAATTTCAGCCAGACCACGGTGACATCGACCATTGATAAATTCCCTGTCGGTTCCGTAATTTGGAGCGATGCAATAAACGCCAGCTATGCCGCAGGTCATGCGACCGAGCTGAGAACGATACTGAGTGCGTATGTCGCTGCAGGCGGTATTACAGCGGTTAAAGCGGCACCGACCGTTGCCACGACGTTTAGTCTTTCGCAGAACTATCCGAACCCCTTCAACCCGTCCACGACGATAAGCTACGACGTGCCGAAAGCGGCGTATGT
>PMJQ01000140.1:0-11205 GCA_003157485.1 Ignavibacteriota bacterium | reverse complement strand
AACTTCAATTCTGTGAAGAAGTTGCTGCTTATGAAGTAGTTACGTGAAGTTACGAATGCAGCCCGTCTGTCATTCACGGCGGGCTGCATTTTTTTTCAGCCGTGCCGCCAGGGATTTCCTTTCCAGTCACGGGATCCTCACGATGGAGCAGGGTGTCATGACACAACAACTCACCGCACACCTGTCCCGGCTGTGCCGGATCGGCGTTGTGTGCATGTGGATTCTGTCGGTACCGGGTACTGCGGTCCTTGCGCAGGGGACTTCCGGGATTCCCCGCCTGCAGAAACAGGGAACAGCGATGCAGTTAGTTGTCCACGACACACCGTTCCTGATCCTCGGGGGGGAGCCGGGGAATTCAAGCGCATCCGACGTACACTACATGGCGTCCGTCTGGCCGAAGCTGAGGGCGCTGCGCCTGAATACGGTTCTGATGCCGGTGTACTGGGAGCTCGTCGAGCCGCGCGAAGGGAGATTTGGCTTCGCGCTGCTCGACGATCTCATCGACTCGGCGCGCACGAGCGGGCTCAAGATCGTCGTCCTGTGGTTTGGATCGTGGAAGAACAGCATGTCCTGCTACGCCCCCTCCTGGGTCAAGACGAATCAGGAGCGGTTCCCGCGTTCGCGTACCGGAGACGGCAAAGCGATCGAGATTCTCACCCCCTTCAGCGATGAAAACAGAGATGCCGACTCGCGCGCATTCGCCGAACTCATGAAACACGTCCGCGCAATCGACGGGGAGAAGAACACGGTCGCGATGATTCAGGTGGAGAATGAAATCGGGATGATACCCGAGGCGAGGGACCACTGCGCGGAAGCGGAGGAAGCATTTGCGCGTCAGGTTCCGGCGGAGCTGCTGGCATACATTCAGAAGAACAAGGATTCCCTGTCCGAAGAATTACGTCATGCGTGGGGAAGCACGGGTATGAAGACGTCGGGAACATGGGAACAGGTATTCGGCGGCGGCCCGGCGACCGACGAAATCTTCATGTCCTGGCACTTCGCCCGGTACACAGACTATGTCGCGCAAGCGGGAAAGAAGGAGTACCCGCTCCCCATGTACGTCAATGCCGCCCTGATCCGGCCCGGCTACAATCCCGGCCAGTATCCGAGCGCGGGACCGCTCCCCCATCTCATGGATGTATGGCGGGCGGCAGCCCCGCATATCGATTTTCTGGCCCCGGATATCTATTTCCCCGATTTCGCCGGGTGGCTGGGGAAATTCGACCGTGACGGGAACGCGATGTTTGTCCCGGAGGTGGACCGCCGTCAGAGCGTCGCCAACGCATTCTACGCCATGGCCCGGCATAATGCGATGGGCTACAGTCCTTTTTCCATCGAATCGATTGACGACCCTGCTCACAGCCAGATCGGCCGGGGATACGACGTTCTCCGCCAGCTCACGCCGTTGATTCTGGGGGCTCAGGGAACGGGATCCATGGCCGGATTCCTGCTCGACGGTCCCGCGCAAACGGCGACCATCACCCTCGGTGACTACCGCTTCACTGTGAAACACGAGTATACGTGGCCATATGCGGTGCGGGCCCAGGCTGACACGCCCAGGTATGGTGGAATGATCATCATGACCGCGAAGGACGAGTTCTACATCGCGGGAAGCGGGGTCGTCGTCACGTTCCAGCCCTCCTCCGGCGATGGAACGAATGCGGGAATTGCAAGCATGGATGAAGGCGTCTTTGTGAACGGGAGCTGGGTGGCCGGACGCCGCATGAACGGGGATGAGGATCACCAGGGGAGACACATGTACCTGCCCGGCGGAGAATACGGCATCCAGAAGGTGCATCTGTACACGTACAGATGAATTCACGGGAGCAGTGATTGGCATAGGGGGTGTTTGCGTGAAGACAAATCCGCTCCATAAAATTCTCTCTCTTTCCCTGTGCATAGCTCTGATGCCGCTCTGTTCTCAAGTCGTCGCTCAAACGGCAACGGTCACAGGCACTGTGACTGCCTCAACGACGCCCGTGCGAAACGCTTCGGTAACCTTTGAAGACAACAATTCTCCTTCAAACAGCTATTCCTCGCTCACAGACTCGTCAGGCCGTTACAGGGTCCAGATTCTCCTGACCTCCGTATCGCCGGCTCCTTCTCTGCCGACGGCATTCAAGCTGGAGCAGAACTATCCGAATCCCTTTTCGTCCAGCACAGTCGTTTTGTATAAGCTCACAACACAATCCGATATTCAGGTAACGATATTTGACATTCTGGGGAGGGTGGTGCGGAGGATTACCGCGGGTGCTCAATCGGTTGGAGCGCACAGCGTTCTCTGGGACGGGAGTAACAACTTTGGTCAAAGGGTGGCGAGCGGCATATACTTCTACACCCTGCACGCCGGAGGTGAATCCCGGACAAAGAGGATGGTCCTGAGCGGCGGCGGCAACGGCGTTCTCTCGCTTGCGCAGGATCGTCTCCCCCCGCCGGCAGAAACGAGCTACGGGCCGAATCAACGCTTGATGGGAGGGGTATTTACACTCCGGATAGTCAACGCAGTCGGCACTTCCCCGTTCATCGTTTCAACGCAAATTGACAATGTGACGATCCAGGGGGATACAACAGTCGACTGTTCCGTCACACTGCTTCCGGTCGGCGCAGTATATCCCGACAGCATTCAACAGTTCATCCGGGGGTTCGGGGCCGCGAACATACTCCCCTGGCGTCCTGACATGACGGCCAATCAGGTTCAGACGGCATTCGGAGCGGGCCAGGGTCAGCTCGGGTTTACGATACTTCGCCTGCGGGTCCCCTACACCGATGATGTCAATGATTTCAGCGCGCAGGTTCCCACGGCGGCGCTGGCGCAATCCCTCGGGGCGATCGTGTTTGCGTCTCCCTGGACTCCGCCGCCGGCCCTGAAAACCAACAATAACATCGTCGCAGGTTCTCTGATTGACAGCTCGTATGCGGCGTATGCCGCACATCTGAAGGGATTTGCCGATTATATGGCGAACAGCGGAGTCCCTCTGTACGCCGTGTCCCTTCAGAATGAGCCCGATGCCACTGTCACGTACGAATCATGCAGCTGGAATGCCACCCAGTTTCTCAACTTCACGAAGAACAATGCGGCGGCAATCGGCACCCGGGTCATGATGCCGGAATCGCAGAATTTTGTCCACGGTCTGTCTGATTCCACACTCAACGATTCGTCCGCCGCGTCACACGTGTCAATCATCGGGGGACATATCTACGGAGGGGGACTCGGGCCCTATCCGCTGGCCGTGAGCAAAGGGAAAGAAGTGTGGATGACCGAGCACCTGGTCCTTGACACGACGTGGGCGGGAGTCCTCGGCACCGGCATGGAAATTCATAATTGTATGAATGCAGGCATGAATGCGTATGTCTGGTGGTACCTCGTGCGTTACTACGGACCGATCGGTGACGACGGCAACGTGACAAAGCGCGGATTTGCGATGTCGCAGTTTGCCAGGTTTGTTCGGCCGGGATATCACAGGATCGCGTGCAGTGCAGTTCCGCAAAGGAATGTCTATGTTTCTTCGTACAAAGACCCCGCGTCGTCCCGCGTGGTGATCATCGTATTGAATACCGCCGGCTCCGCGATTCAGCAGGGATTTGCAGTCACACACGGCACCATGTCCGCCTTCTCCCGGTACACGACCTCGGTGGCAAAAAACTGCGACCGAGGGACGGACATTCCTGCGGCGAACGGCGGATTTACGGCGACTCTGGATCCGTCGAGCGTCACGACATTTGTGTCTCAATAGGAATAGTGCGGAGCATGGGTATGATGAACAGCAGCCGTCTTCAGGGGGGGGCTCTCCGCCTCCCCGTTCAGGACAGATGACTGGCCGGTGCGTTAGGACACGCGCACGACGTGAAGCGCATGTATCCAATGGAGGGGTTGTGATCAGAGTGTACCGTGCATCATTCCGGCGCCGCCAGGTCTATGCGGCTGTTGCTCTGATTGCGTTCGCCGTGCAGGCGTTGCGGTCCCAGTCGGATACCGTTCAGACAAACGTTCCTGCACTCAAGACCGTGTACGCGAATGATTTCACGATCGGGTGCCTTCTCTCTTACAGGAACATCGGATTTGCGACCGACCCTCCGGTGCCGGGTCAGTCACCCGTGGCGACCCCGCAGGGAGGTTACCTCATCAAATTTCACATGAACCGGATGTCTCCGGGGAACAACATGAAACCGCAGTATACCGTCGACCTTTCATCGAGTGCGGCGGCATATGCCGCGGCGGCCACGCAGGCGGCGAAGGACTCGATCGACGCGCACCCGGTGATCAGCTTTAACGGGGACATGATCGCGCAGCTTAACTGGGCGGTGAGGCAGGGGTTCACGTTCCGGGGGCACACGCTCGTCTGGCACAACCAGACCCCGGCCGCCTTCTTCTATTCAGGATATACGACGACGGGAACGCGCCTGACAAAGGCTGCGATGACCGTCAGGATGGGCAACTATATCGGAGGGTTGATCCGTCTCATCCACACTGGCTGGCCTGGCCTGCTGGCGGCGTTTGACGTCGTCAACGAAGCGATCGACGACGCGACCGGGGCGGTCCGCAGGACCGGGAATGACTGGTACACGACGTTCGGCGACACGACGTACGTCATGACGGCCTTTCAATTCGCGCGGCAGTACACAGTCCAGTACGGGGAGACACAGATTAAGCTCTACTATAATGATTACAGTACGGAAACTCCCTCCAAGGCGGACGGGATCGTCCGTCTCCTGACGCCGATATTCCAGGCCGGGTACCTCGACGGGATCGGCATGCAGGAGCACAACAATCTCTCCACGCCGACGGCCCAGGGCTTCGTAACCTCCTACAATAAGTTCGACCCCATCTGCACGGAGATGTCGGTGACGGAGCTCGACGTCGCCACGGGGAGCGCCACCCCTTCGGCCGCGGTGCTGGCTGCACAGGCGAACCAGTACGCGATGCTTTTTAAGTGTTTTGTCGAACGGAGTTTCCTGTCAGGGAGGGGGAAGATCGTGAACGTCTCCAAGGACGGGCTGAACGATGCATACACATTCCAGACAGGTCAGGCCTCCTCGCTCTGGGATGGAAACAACCAGTGCAAGCCGGCGTTCTTTGCCGTGGCGCGCGTCGGCATCTATTTTAATTCGCTGGATTCCCTCGTTGCATATGCTGATTCGCTCAAACCAAACCAGTATACGTCGATGTCGTGGATTCCGTTTTCCGGGTTTCTCAATCTGGCTCATTCGGTCTTGACCCAGAACTATTCGAACGCCGTTTCAGCAGATACTGCACTCGCGAATGCCGAAGCGTACCTGAAATCTGCCATCGCCGACCTGCTCCCGAATCCGAACGGCGTCCAGCCCTCCGGTGAACGGGCGGTGCACGTCTTTGCACTCAGCCAGAATTTTCCGAACCCGTTCAACCCGGCCACGATGATCAGCTATTCGATTCCCTCGGGGGGGCGGGTCTCGCTGAAAGTGTACGACGTCCTGGGAAAAGAAGTCGCCACGTTGTTCGACGGGGTTCGTCCTCCCGGGAGTTATAGCGCCCGGTTTGACGGCACGGGTCTTTCGAGCGGCGTCTATCTTTACCGCCTGCAGTCTGGAGGGCTCGTCGAAACCCGGAAACTCGTCATCGTGCGTTGAGCAACCATCGATACCAGCAATCAACATAACCGAAGGATGAAGCCGCACGCGTTGAGTCTCGGATTGCCATTGTTCGTCGCCCTACTCTCTGTGCCGGCGCTTGTGCCTGTGCGGGCGCTGGCCGGGGAGGGGGGCGCGTATTCCACGGGTATCTATCCGGACGCGTTCGCGACGCTCCTGGGAAGATCCGATATGGAAGTGCGCGCCAGGCTCGACACGGCATTCAACCGGCTGTTTTTTGGGGATGACAGCACGCAACGTGTGTATTACCCCGTCGCGCCCGACATGGGGTACATTGAAGATATCGCAAACAACGACGTCCGGACGGAGGGGATGTCGTACGGCATGATGATCGCCGTGCAGATGAACAGGAAGGACGTCTTTGACCGGCTCTGGAAATGGGCGAAGACCTCGATGCAATTCTCAGGCGGTCCCCACCGGGGCTATTTTGCCTGGCACTGCAGGACGGACGGGACCGTCATTGACTCGACGGCGGCCTCCGACGGGGAAGAATGGTTTGTCACGTCCCTCTTTTTTGCCGCGGCGAGGTGGGGGGACGGCGGGGGAATATGCGATTATCGCCGCGAGGCACAGGACATACTCACAACGATGCTCCACAAGGAGTCCGAACCGGAGCACGGAAGTGTCACGAATATGTTCAACAGGAACGCAACGCTGGTCGCATTTGTCCCCTCCATCCGGGCGAATCAATTCACCGACCCATCGTATCAGCTTCCTCATTACTACGAGCTCTGGGCCCGATGGGCCGGGAGGGAAAACCGGTTCTGGCGGGATGCCGCGGAGGCAAGCCGGAAACTCCTGCGCTCGGCGGCGGATACCGTGACGGGGCTCTCCCCCGATTATGCGGGGTTCGACGGGAAGCCTGTGGATCCCCGGGGGAAAGGACACGCCGCGTTCCGGTTCGATGCGTGGAGAGTGGCCATGAATGTTGCGATCGACTGGGTCTGGTTCGGGAAAGACCGCTGGGAAGTGGCACAGTCCGACCGGATGCTCGGTTTCTTCAGTTCCGAGGGGATCGGAGCGTACGGCAACCAGTATACGCTCACCGGGAAGAAGCTCGGCGCCGATCACAGTACCGGGCTTGTGGGGATGAATGCGGTTGCCGCTCTCGCATCACGCCGGCGCGACAGGAGGGACTTCATCGCGGCGCTCTGGAACGCACCGGTCCCTTCGGGACACTACCGGTATTACGACGGGATGCTGTACATGCTGTCGCTTCTGCAGGTCAGCGGTAATTTCAGGATCTATGATCCGACCGGGGTGTCTTCAGGAATTGAATCCTCTGTCGGATTCACAAAGGGAGAGCACGGTTTTCCCCTCTCTTCTTCGGGGAGACCGGCACCCCTCTGCGTGAGCTCGCATGACTACCCCGGTGTTCTCCGCGTGGTGGGTCTGTTCCGGGACGACATAGAGTCTGTCACGGGGGCTCACGCGGTCATCGTACGCGACAGCACGCCGCACGTGCGGGAGATCGTTCTCATCGGCACGATGGGGAAGAGCCCCGTTATCGACAGACTTGTTCGGGAGAATAAGCTCGATGTGCGCGGGATCGCCGGGGAGTGGGAGACATCGCTTGTCCAGACGGTGGAGCACCCGTTTCCCGGCGTTGGCCGGGCGCTCGTTATCGCCGGAAGCGACAGGCGGGGAACGATCTATGGCATGTTCGGCATTTCCGGGCGGATCGGCGTGTCGCCATGGTACTGGTGGGGGGACGTTCCCGTAAGGCATCACCCGGACATATTCATGGTTCCCGGCCGGCACACCGACGGCCCTCCCTCAGTGAAATACCGGGGAATATTCCTCAATGACGAGGCGCCCGATCTGACCAACTGGATGACGGCGAAGTACGGGAGCGTCCCGGAAGGGAAAAACCCTTCCGTCCAGCCGGGCGTGGCGATGTACGGGCATGGTTTCTATGAGCGGGTGTTCGAGCTGCTCCTCCGTTTGAAGGCGAATTATCTCTGGCCGGCGATGTGGAACAACGCGTTCAATGAAGACGACCCCGCAAATCCTGTTCTCGCGGACGAATTCGGCATCGTCATGGGGACATCGCACCAGGAACCGATGCTCAGGGCGCAGAAGGAGTGGGACAGGCGATATCACAGGACGCTCGGCTCGTGGAATTACGCCACTCACGCTGACGCCCTGGAATCGTTCTGGCGTGAAGGGATCAGACGGAACAGGAACTATGAGAGCATCATCACGCTGGGACTCCGCGGTGCGGACGATACGCCGATGGCCCCAGGCGGTCCTGAGGCGAATATGGCCCTTCTGGAGCGGATCGTCGGTGTTCAGCGGACCATATTATCGGAAGAAATGAACCGGGACGTCACGCAGGTGCCTCAGGCCTGGTGCCTGTACAAGGAAGTATTGGAGTTCTACAATGCCGGTATGCGCGTCCCAGGCGACGTGACGCTCCTCTGGCCGGACGACAACTGGGGGAACGTGCGCCGCCTGCCGACTGCGGAAGAGCGAAGAAGGAGCGGGGGCGCGGGCGTGTACTACCACTTCGATTATCACGGCGGCCCCCGGAGCTACCAGTGGATCAACGCGAATCCGATTCCGAAGGTCTGGGACCAGATGTCTCTTGCGATGAAGTACGGGGCCGATAGGATCTGGATTGTCAACGTCGGACACCTGAAAGGGTATGAATTCCCGATTGAGTACTTCATGTCTCTTGCATGGAATGCAGGGAGGTGGACGAGCGACAACACGGGTGAGTTCACGCGCGTCTGGGCCGAAAGGGAATTCGGGCCCGCTTCAGCCCCGGCGATCGCCGACATCATTTCAAAGTACTCCATGTATAACGGGCGCCGCAAGCCGGAGCTTCTGGCCCCGGCGACATACAGCCTGACCAACTACAATGAGGCCGGGCGAGTGGTGGCGGATTTTAATGAGATTGCCTCGCGCGCGGATTCGATATGCCGGACGCTCCCGGGAAAAGAGCGGGATGCGTTCTACGGACTCGTCCTTTTTCCCGCAAGGGCGAGCGCGCTGGTCAACGAGCTCTATCTGTGTGCCGGAAAGAACGCGCTGTATGCACATCAGGGGCGCTCCGCCACAAACGAGATGGCGGCGAAAGTAAGATCACTCTTTACTGCCGACACGGCACTTATGGGAGAGTTCAACCGGAAGCTGGCAGGCGGGAAATGGGATCATTTCATGGACCAGCCCCATCTGGGATATACCGGCTGGCAGGACCCGCCGGCAAACAGTCTGAAGGCGATCCCCCTCCGTGAGATCAACGTTCCCGCTTCCGGATCGCTGGGCGTCGCCGTGGAGGGCTCGGATTCGACCTGGCCCGGTTCTGCTGCCGACCCGGCTCTGCCGCCGTTCGACCGGTTCAACAGGCAGTCCCGTACGATCGAATTGTTCAACAAGGGGAGATCGCCGTTTCAATTTGAAGCTCGCGCCGACAGGCCCTGGATCAACGTCTCGATGAAACGTGGGAAAGTCCGGATGCAGGAGCGGCTGCACGTCACGATCGACTGGGCCAGAATTCCGCGTGGGAACGCCCGGGGGATCGTCCATATCAAAGGCTTTGGCGGAACCGTCGATGTCCATGTCAGTGTTTCGGATCCCGGAAATATCGATACGTCCGCGTTCTACGGGTTTCTTGAGAGCGAAGGTGTGGTCTCAATGGAAGCCGGGCACTTCACAGGGAACAGCGCGCACGGACTCTCACGCTGGGTCGGTATCGAAGATTACGGGCACACACTCTCCGGGATGAGGGGGACAACGGCCGTCGACGCCCCTCCCTTGCTTCCCGGGAGCACATCGGCCTGCCTGGAATACCGGATGTATCTTTCCGACTCGGGCAAAGTCGATGTTGACGGAACATTCGGCCCCACGCTCAATTTCCTCCCCGGCAGGGGACTTCGCTATGCCGTCTCATTCGACGATGAGAGCCCGCAGGTCATCACGCTCGTGCCGGAAGCGTACGCCGCCGGTGACCGGAACAAGGATTGGGCGCGGACAGTTGAGGATAACGCGCGCCACAGCCACTCGGCGCACCTGATCAGGTCTCCCGGCTTTCACACGCTGAAATTCTTCATGGTGGATCCCGGCGTTGTCCTTGAAAAGGTGGTCGTGGATTGCGGCGGGCTTAGACCAAGCTACCTCGGTCCGCCGGAGAGCTTTCGCAGGATTTCGGCAGACGGCATGTGACGGGCGATGAACTCGACGAGATGCCGGCGTTCGTTCAATTTGCCGGGGGTTTCTTCGGGAAATAAGTAATGGCAAAAAGTACCGTGTGGAATCGACAATTGAAATGAGTTCGCCATGGACATGAACGGTTTCGGCAGCCGGGGACGGCTCATCGGCATCTTTTTCCCCCGTGTTCTCCTCTGCACGATCGCACTGTACGTCACAGCCGCGGCACAGCCCTCCGGCGGACCCTACGGCCCTGTCCGTCGATCATACGCGATTCCCCGCGGTGCGGGGACAATCTACTATGTCGCACCGGACGGCAGTCCCGATCGGCCGGGTGCGACACCCGGTGAGCCCACGACGCTTGAGGCGGCGATCGACCGTGTCCGTGGCGGCGATGCGATTGTGATGCGCGGTGGCACATACCGCACGGGAAACCTGCGTGTGAACCAGGCGGTCACGATCCAGCCTTACCTGGAAGAGGAACCTGTTCTCAAGGGGACCTGCATAGCATCCGCGTGGGTGAACCTGGGAAACGGACTCTGGACCACGAAATGGCCCGCGCTCTTCCCCTCTAAGCCGGCGGACTGGTGGCAGCGGAACCGTGAAGGGAAATCCACTCCTCCCTGGCGTTTCAACAACGATATGGTCTTTGTTGACGGAAAACTTTTGCACGCTGTCGGGTGGGAGGGGGAGGTGGATGAGAACTCGTATTATATCGATTACGATGCCGGTGTTGTGTACATCGGCACTGACCCGGCACGCCGCCAGGTGGAAATAACGGCGTTCGACGTCGCACTTCTCAGAACGAGCGCAGAGTGCCACGGGAAGAAATCGGACGGCAAAGGGTACACGCTGCGGGGGCTGACGCTCACACAGTATGCATATCGCGCGCTTGAGATCGAGGGGAGGGACCCGGAGGGGATTTCCGATGAGTCGGCGCACGGGAAGGACGTGGTCGGCACCACACTGGAAGATTGCTCCGTGTCGTACTGTTCGCGCGTCGCCGGGTATTTCCGCGGAGACCATCTGACGGTCCGTCACTGCAGGATCAGCGACACAAGGACGGAAGGGGTGTATGTCATCGGCTCGAGCGACGTCCTGCTCGAGGGGAACATATTCACCCGGAACAACATCGAGAAGATCACCGGATACTATCCGGCGGCAGTCAAGATATTCAACCAGTGCCACCGGGTGACCTGCCGGGACAACCTGGTGATCGACTTGCCCTATTCCAACGGCATCTGGTATGACGTCGGCAACGCGGACGGCGTCTTCGTCGACAACTGGATTGAGGGAGTCGGGAGGATCGACACGCCGATGAGGACGGACCAGGTCTGGCCGAGCCAGAACGGCTTTTTCTTCGAGATCTCGAAGGGGGCCGTCTGCGCCGGGAATGTCTTCGTCAATTGCGACCACGGCCTGCTG
>PMJQ01000030.1:2427-5209 GCA_003157485.1 Ignavibacteriota bacterium | reverse complement strand
TACGTCCGCGAGGGGTTCACGAACATCCGTATCGGCATGTTCCTTGAGGTGGCGACGACCATCGGAGCGATCGGCGGCGCTGCTCTTGCGGGTGTTCTCTCAACCGGTGTGATTGCCGTCGTCTTCGGCCTCGTTCTTGTATCCTCCGCTCTCCAATCCCTCCGTTCCTCCCATGACGTTTCGGGGGCGATTCATGCGGACAGAGCGGCACTCCGGCTGGGCCTGAACGGGACGTATCCGCAGGGAGGGGTCCGCCAGCCATACAACGTTACGGGTGTCGGTCCCGGGTTCGCACTGATGCTCGTTGCCGGGGGGTTGTCAGGACTGCTCGGAATCGGATCCGGCGCCGTGAAAGTGATCGCGATGGACCGTGTCATGCGGATCCCGTTCAAGGTTTCCACGACAACGTCGAATTTCATGATCGGCGTGACCGCGGCGGCGAGTGCGGGAATTTATATTGCGCGCGGATATATCGTCCCCGAGCTTGCGATGCCTGTCATGCTCGGTGTTCTGGCGGGATCTCTCTTCGGGTCCCGGCTTCTTGTGTCAGTGCGGACTCCGGTCCTGCGCAAAATCTTCGCCTGGGTGGTCTTCATACTTGCGGTGGAGATGATATTCAACGGCATTACGGGGAGAATATGACGGAAGTGGATCGTACACCCCCGCCGGAGCGGGACGAAGCTCTGGAACTCGTTCTGGGGAACCTTCTCCGTATCGGCGTCATCGTCGCGGCGGTAGTCGTCGCAGCCGGAGGAGTATTCCTCCTGGCCGCGCGCTGGAGCTGGATCCCTGACTTCAGGTCATTCCAGGGCGGCGGGTCCCCGCTCCGATCGGTTCCGTTGATCCTCCAGGGGGCATTTGCGCTTCATCCCGACGCGGTCGTTCAGACCGGACTCCTCCTCCTGATTGCGACTCCGGTTCTCCGCGTCGTCTTCTCGCTCTTCGGGTTCGCGCGCCAGCGCGACTGGCTCTACGTCGCGCTGACCTTGATCGTCCTTGCAGTCCTGTCGGTGGGGCTTGTGGGTTGGAAGGTGTAGGACTTCTGCTCAGCCGGGCGCGCTCTCACTCTGCTGGCCGGGTTGCTCCCCGCATTCAGGGTCTCTTGCCGAGAAATTTCTCGAGCGTCTTCTGAAGATTCTCCCCCCGCAGTTCAGTCGTCATCGCCACGATCATCCCGTTCCCGTCCACCAGGATCGGCTTCGGTATGCCGTCAACCTCGAACTCACGGGATGTCGGGTTGGCGAATCCTCCTACCACATATGCATGATTCCAGGGCATCTTCCACCGGGTTTCACGGAATTTCTTTATATCCACGGGAGCATTATCGAATGAAAGGCTCAACACGGCGAAATCATTCCCTTTGAACTTCTCGTACGCCTTATGCAGGTTCTCCATTTCTCCCACGCAGGGCCCGCACCAGACTGCCCAGAAGTCGATCAAGAGATACTTCCCCTTGAATGTCTCATTGGTGAATGTTTTCGACGAATCGTCCAGCGAAACGAATGAGAATTTCGGAACCTGTGCTCCAGCATATACTTTCATGTCCGTTCCGTACCTCTCCTTCGCCATCTTAGCCCAGCGGGTTCCTGCGCATTCCGTCATCAACTGCTCATACACGGCTCTCGCCTCGCTCCTGTTCCCCCCGTAGCGCGCGTAAACGAGTTTCGACATGAGGATGGTGCCCCTGAGGCCCGGTTCGCGCTGCTCCTTGAGAAGCCGTTCAACATACGCTTTGCCGCCGGTCGTATCGAAGGCCAGGAAACTCACGGTGTTTATGTGAAACACCCAGAGCGGGGAGCCGGGAGGAATCTCCTTCAACGCCCGCTCCTTAAATGCGGGGTCGGCAGGACTCCAGCCGAACGGCAGGAGGTCCAGGCATTCCATCCACAATTCCTGACGGATGATCGGCTCATTCTCCTTCTGGAGACGTCCCTGAATGTCCGCAATGACCGGAGCCCAGTCGTATGTAAATAACTTCGGATCCTTGTTCCCGGCTGCAAATGCCCTGTGCGCATCCATATAGTCCTGCCGCCTCGCATTGCTCGCGTCAAAGAGCTTCGGGAGACGCGACGATCCCTTCTCACCATCCGGGAACTCCACTCTTGATTCTCCCGTTCCGCGGACCAGTTTTGCCGGATCAAGAACGATCTTGACAATCCCGTTGCGGGGCGTCAATACCGAGCAATAGTCCCCTCCGCCGTCGTACTGAAACGTCTCGGACGACGTCCCGTTGATGGTATGTCCGGTTCGCTCAACGCCTTTCAACTCATACCTGAATGATGGCAGGTCAGTTTTGATTTCGGCGGTATATGTCCCATCCGGCTGCTTCGCGGGAGTGTAGACCGCGCCGGCGTCAAAGTCAGGCTTCATTTGGACAAACTGAACTCCGCTCAGATCATCGAGAAATGCATACGCTCCAAGCCGGACATTGATTCTCGTGGCCTGAGCGGCTTCCCCAAGGAACGGGAGAGCCCGGGACATGTGATCTACTCCGGAGAATTCAATCTGGAATGCCCCCGTTGCCGGCAGCATCATGGAAAATGAGCCGTCAGCAGCTGCCCGGACGGACAGGAGCGTCGTGTCGTCCATGGCGCCCTTGATGTGAACATCAGCCACGGCCATCGGCTTGCCATCCTGATCAAGGAGTGTGCCCGTGATTTTGGACTGCGAAAAACACAGGAACGAACCTGTCATCACGACGAGAAGGCTGATGATTGATCTGGCCATAGGAACCCTCCGGATACTTACCTCAAAAGTAAAAGTTTCTTCGTATCAACGTAGC
>PMJQ01000030.1:0-2308 GCA_003157485.1 Ignavibacteriota bacterium | reverse complement strand
TTAAAGGGGTTCGGGTAATTCTGTGCAAGACTGTACAATGGAGGAGCCAGGTTCTTCTCCATTGTTGAACTCAACGGCATCCCCATCCAGGCCCGATATCTCGCATTTACAAGGCTCCAGTCAATGCCTGAACTATATGCGGCCAGTTTTGAGTCGTCCCAGATTAATGCGCCTATGGGAAGACCATCGATTGTGGAGATTTGAGCAGACTGGCTGAAATTCTCAGTGAGATCTGTAAACTTCGCAATCCCCGCAGCGGCCGAAGTCATGGCGTCTGTCTTTACCCCGTTGTCGATGCCGGGTAGCGTTCGTGCATCGTAATCACCGAAAATGAACCTGGTCCTGCACACCGGCGGGGAAAACGGGAATCGGGGATCGCCCCACTCATGCTGATTCCACTCCGCCATGAAGTCGACAACCGACGAATCGGCGATGCCGGGCGTAAGCGTGCCCGGATTTGCCGTGCTTGTTCTCATTTCTAAGAACCCGCCATTCCCCGGTCCATACGCCGCAAACAGTGCCAGCGTCCGCGAGTTCATCCAGCTCCCGGGAACGTTCTCAATCGGGAACGGAGCTGCGGAGAAGCTCCACGTCAGATAGGACGGCAGCGCATGGAGGCTCGATAGCAGGTACTTGTTCGAATTGTAATAGCCGCTGATCAGGCTCGGGGAGTAGAAATTGATGTTGTCCGAGATATAGACCTGCAGCTTGTTGAGCGCAAGCAGCGGTGAGTAATGGCTCGAATCCCCTGCGTAGTATTTCCCCTGGACGACAAGACCGTTCGTCGCATTGTTCGTATCGACGTTGATTGTGCTTGTGAACTGGTTGTCCGGGTCCTGCCCGCTCACCCGCACGAGCGAGTCTTCGCCAACCCAGTTCTGGTTCATGAAGATGTTCTGTGTGATGAACAATCTGTGGTGATATGGTGATCCGAGCAGAGTGCCCGAATTATTGACGAATGTGTTATGGTTGATATATGCAAACTCCGTCAACTGGTTCTTCTGAAAGAACGCAATCCCCCCCGTTGTCACGGTGCAGTTCTCCACCCAGAGCGTATCGATCGGATGCGTGCACTGGAATATCCGTGCCCCCCACCTCCGTTCAGGATTGAACATATTGCGAAAATAGGAATTCGTAATACGGAACTTGGCACCGTACGGCCAGCCTCCAATGGCGCCCGGTTCATCGCTGCAGTCAAAGAGATCGATCCGGCAGAATTCAAAGAGGCAGTTGTTGATTCTCAGCGATTGCAGGTGCTTGTTTGCCGTGCCGCAATAGAAGAGTTCGTTGTTCTGGTAGCCATCCTCTTCTTTGGTAACGTAGTAGATGTTCTCGAGGATGAGACTTCCGATAACACTGTTGGTCCCGTTACGGTTGACGACAACGTGCATTTTGCAGCTGTTGCCGATAAGTATGATCGGCTTTGTCTTTCCATAGGTCGAAGGGATCCCGGCAATGATGAGATTGCCTGTAGGGTTGTAAACGTTGATGGGAGCCGCCTGGTAATAATATTGTCCCTCGTTCAGCGCGTAGACCCTGTTCGGGTTGACTCTCTCCCCGGTACTTAACGTGTCCCCGTTGATTGTCGTTTCAAGCGCCCCAGTGTTCTCACGCCCGGCAAGCGTGCCTCCCGGGATTACGATTGTATCCTGGTTTGCGGGAACCTGCGCATTGGCGATGAGCGGAATCCACGGAATGAGGACTCCGAAAAGGAAGCGGTGGTAGAAATGGTGCGTCACGGTGCGGTTTCCCTCCTGATGCCGGCGGGCCGTTTCAGCGGGTCCGGACGGCGTCCCCTAAGTATGTTGTGTCGTATTTCGTCACAGACGTGAAAGACTCCTCCAACAAACTCCGTTGCGTTCACCGCTGGCCCATCCGCTCCCCTGTTGCCGGCCGGGACCAACGATGAGTCCCTGCGATCCAGTATCTCCTCTCGCCGGATGCGAGACCCCTACAGAAGTACACTGAACCCAAACTGGACGGTGTTGATTGTGGTCTCGACCTTGTCGGTATAGGAGTAGAAGTCATACATCGTCGTAGCCCCCTGGCCGGTGAACTTCTGGTATCTGTATTCAAGGCGCAGGGCGACGTTTTCATGCAGAAATATTTTCACGCCGGCCCCAACATTCAGAACATCTACGGAGAAATCTGTTTTCGTCATAGGGACATTGAAGAACGGTACCGTGTTTGCAATCCCGTACCCTATGAGGAGAAAGGGGATCGCCTTGCCGGCGGACATAAAATTGTAGCTTACGTTTCCGTTAACCATGTACACAAGATCCGGGCCGGACGGTATCATGACAAGGAC
>PMJQ01000117.1 GCA_003157485.1 Ignavibacteriota bacterium | reverse complement strand
TTCAGCTTCGACAACAGGCGGGGGATACAGCACTCGTTTACGCTCAACATGTCGCCGAAGGTCGGGTACGTCACGCTCACACCCTCATTCAACTACACCGAAAAGTGGTACGATAAACACAACGAAATCATAGTCGACCCCGCGACGAACGAGCCCATCAATCACGACGTGCACGACGTCACCGCGATCCGCTACTATAACCTCGCGGTCCAGGCGAGCACAAAGATGTACGGGATGTTTCAACCGGACGTGTTCGGCATCAAGGGGATACGCCACCAGCTGACCCCGTCCCTGACGTATACCTACGCGCCGGATTTCTCCGCGGACAGGTACGGGTACTACGGGAGATACACCGATACAAACAGGGTTGTGACGAGATACGGACTGTACGACAGGGAGGTCTTCGGGGGGGCGCCGGCGGGGACCCAGCAGGCGCTGACATTCGGCGTCGGGAACGTCTTCGAGATGAAGACCGCCTCGCATGACACATCCGGGCAGGACAACAAGTTCCAGCTCCTGAACCTGAACGCGGGCATCACGTACAATTTCGCCGCCGACAGTCTCCGGTTCAGCGAATTGTCGTTCGATTACAGAACCGCCATCGGACAGTACCTCACGATCGGGGGGAGCAGCACGTACAACCTGTACAAGTTTGTCCAGGACTCGGCGGGCGCACTGACAGGGAGGCGCATAAACAGGTTTCTCCTTAACACGGACGGGAGGCTCGGCGACATGACGAATCTCACGTTCACAATCGGAACGCGCTTCAGCGGCGAGAAGAAAAAGACGACGGCGGGACCGATCATTTCCCCCGGGGATTCCGCCGCCAGGGCGCAGAAGAGGGGATACGTCGGGCTCTACGACCAGGAGGCGCCCGACTTCAGCATCCCCTGGAACCTGGATCTCAACTGGACCTATAATTTGCAGAAGGAGGATCCCCTCTATCCCTCGAAGAATTCGGGGGTCACAGCCTCTCTGGCATTCAACCTGACCGAGTTCTGGAAGATCAGCACGACGACGAGCTACGACCTTATCAACAGGGTGTTCACCGCCACGCAGATCACCGTCTACCGCGACCTGCACTGCTGGGAGCTCAATTTCAACTGGGTCCCCACGGGGCCGTACAGGAACTTCCATGTCGAGATCCGGCTCAAGGCGCCGCAGCTCCAGGACGTGAAGATTACAAAACAGGGAGGCCTCCGCGGCATCGAGTAATCCCCCGATCACCAACAGCAGGAGTTCCCCATGCCCATCCGACACTTTTGCCTCTGTCTTCTCCTTGCCGCCCTCATCACTTCCTGCACGGGGGGCGCTTCCGACCTGACCGTCGTTAGCAAATCACTCAAGCGTGACGTCAATGCAAGCACTGCGGGGGGGATCGGCGACGTGCCGTCATCGGGAGCGATATTCTGGGTGGAGGGGCAGGTGAAAAACGGCGGGGCCGATGAGGTGAAGAACGTGTCGATCGCGTTCAGGGTGACGGACGGGAGGTCCAAACTCGTCCTCACGGCGGAGGTCCCCTCGGTCGGACCGGGGCAGACCGTCGATTTCAGGAGCCCCGTTCAGGGATCCATCTTGGAGCTTCGGCTCGTCGAAGAAGAGCCGGAAATCACGGCCGGCCGCTGATCAGGCGGACTGCTTCCGTTCCTCGTAGCTGTAGAGCGGTTCTTTCTTCTTCGTGATCACGTCTTTCGAGATCGTGCACGTCGCGACGTTCCGTTTATCCGGGAGCGAGTACATGATGTCGAGGAAGACCTCCTCGATGATCGATCGGAGCGCCCGCGCGCCGGTCCCCCGGTCGACCGCCTTCTGCACCACCGCCTTCAGGGCGTTCTCGTCGAACACAAGCTCGACCCCTTCCATCCGGAACAGCTTCTTGTACTGCTTGACGATCGCGTTCTTCGGACCGGTCAGTATGCTCAGAAGTGCGTCCTCGCCGAGCGAATGGAGCGCCGAAACGAGCGGCACGCGTCCCACGAATTCCGGGATCATGCCGAACTTGANNTCGAGCCCCTCGAATGCGCCGCCGCAGATGAAAAGGATGTTTCGCGTGTTGATGTTGATAAGGCTTTGTTCCGGGTGTTTGCGCCCCCCCTTCGGAGGGACGCCGGCGATAGTTCCTTCCAGGATCTTCAGGAGGGCCTGCTGCACGCCTTCCCCCGAGACGTCCCGGGTGATCGACGCGCTCTCGCTTTTCCGGGCGATCTTGTCGATCTCGTCGATGTACACGATCCCCCGCTCCGCCTTTTCAACATTATATTCGGCGTTCTGAAGCAAATGGACGAGTATCGTCTCCACGTCGTCCCCCACGTATCCCGCCTCCGTCAGCGTGGTGGCGTCAGCGATCGCAAAGGGGACGTCGAGGATCCGCGCAAGCGTCTGCGCAAGGAGGGTCTTCCCCGTTCCGGTGGGACCGATGAGAAGGATGTTCGTCTTCTCGATCTCGACGTCGTCCCCGTCGTACACGGGATCGCGCGCGTCGATCCTCTTGTAGTGGTTGTACACCGCCACGGCGAGTGTCTTCTTCGCCTGTTCCTGCCCTATGACGTAATCGTCGAGCGACTCCTTGATCCGGACCGGCGTAAGCGTCCCCCGGGGGCCCTTTCGGGCGCTGAAGGAGGACATGCTGTTCCGGATGATGTCGACTGAGCTCGAGACGCAGATGTCGCAGATGTACACCTCGGGTCCGGCGATGATGCTCTGGACCTCCTCCGGTGACCTGCCGCAGAAAGAGCAGTGTATCTGCTCGCCGGTTTTCGGTTTCTGAGCCATGGGGGTGACCGGAAATTACTTTTTCTCTCGTTCCTTTTTGACGTACACGGTGTCGATGAGGCCGTACGTCTTCGCTTCTTCCGACGACATGTACCGGTCGCGGTCCGTATCCTTTTCGATGACGTCGAGCGGCTGCCCGCAGTGGTGCGCCAGGATCTCGTTGAGGCGTTTCTTTGTGCGGAGAATCTCCTCGACCTGGATGCTGACGTCGGACGCCGTTCCCTGCACGCCTCCCCACGGCTGGTGGATCATAATCCGTGAATTCGGCAGCCCGGATCGTTTTCCCTTCGCACCGCCCGCAAGCAGCACCGCGCCCATGCTCGCGGCGAGCCCGATGCATATCGTCGAGACGTCGGGGCGGATGTACTGCATGGTATCGTACATGGCAAGTCCGGAGGAAACACTTCCCCCGGGGCTGTTGATGTACAGGTTGATGTCCTTGTCGGGGTCTTCCGATTCAAGAAAGAGGAGCTGTGCGATGACGAGGCTGGCGATCGTGTCGTCGATGGCCGTCCCGATGAACACGATCCGTTCCTTCAGCAGGCGGGAGAAGATGTCGTAAGCCCGCTCGCCGCGTCCCGTCTGTTCCACGACCATCGGGACGAGCTGGTTAAACGTCTTTACGTCGCGCATGAGAAACCTTTGTCTGTTATGAATGCTGCGGTGTATCCGCGATGACTTTCTCCGTGACAGTCGCGTGGGACCGCAGGAAGGCCATCAGCTTGTCCGAGACAATCCTCTGGGAGGCGCTGCTGGATTTCCTGTAGTACTCGAGCATCCGTGCCTTGTCGATCCCGATCTTGCCGGCCTCGCGTTCCGCCATCGCCTCGACCTCTCCGTCGGTGACGGTGATCTTTTCCTCTTCGGCGATCCGGTCGCTCAGCAGAAGCCACCGTGCCTGCCATGTGGCGGAGGCGCGGTTCTCCTCCCGGAATTTCTGCTCGTCGAATCCCTTCGGCAGTTTCCTGTCGCGGGAGCGGTTCCGGACGTCGTCCACGTACGAGTCGAGCAGCCCCGTCACGATCGAGTCGGGAAGGGGGAACGGATGGGCTTCGACGAGCGATTTTGCGATGTTGTCGTTCAGCCGGGACATGGACTCCTCGTCCCAGTATCGTTCGATATCGCTCCGGAGGTTTTTTCGGAACTCGTCCACGGACGGGGTCTTTCCTCCCGTGATCTTGCGGACAAGCTCGTCGTCGAACGCCGGGAGGATCACCTTCTCGACCTTCGTGACGTTCAGCGCGATATGCATCGTGTGGGAATGATCGCCGTGCTGCGACTCGAATTTCGCCCTGTATGTCCCTCCCGGGGCGCCGCCCCTGAGCGCCTCGGCGATCTCGGGGGCCAGAGTATCGTCCGAAAGATCGAACCGGGCTGCGGGGGTCTTCTTCCCGATCAGCGGCGTGCCGGATTCGTCAAGCTCCTGGACGTCGGCGGTGACGACGAAGCCGGTGTCCGTGACGGCCGGGGCCTCCTCGGTGGTGCTGTTGGCGCGCCGGATTTTCTGGATCTCGGACTCCACCTCCGCATCGGTGACGATGTGAATCGGCTTCTCGACCCTGATCCCCCTGTAGCTCCCGAGCGAAATCCCCGGCTTCACCTCGTATTTGATCTTGAAGTGGAAATGCTCCCCGCGCTTGAAATCCATGTCCACCATCGTCGGCTGGCCGACGGGGTGGATGTCTTTCTCCTCCATTGCCTTGCGGTAGAAATCGCTGGCGATGTCGTCGAGCGCGTCCTGTTCGATGGCTTCACCGTAGAGCTGCCGGATCATCGGCATCGGGACCTTTCCCTTGCGGAACCCCTTGATCTCGACCTTCGGGCGGTACTTTTCGTACGCCCGTTCGAACACCGGCTGCAGCTCTTCCTGCGTGATCTGGATGTCCGCTTCCTGCTGAACTTCCGAGACGTTGGTAATGGAAACCTGCACCTTCTGAACCCTTCCGAAGAAAAATGAATGGCCGCGGCCACAGGCGTCCTAACACGACGCCGGGGCACTCCGTTCCGTTGCGGCGGGATGGTGGGTAGAGGGGGACTTGAACCCCCACGGATTGCTCCATTGGATCCTAAGTCCAACGCGTCTGCCAATTCCGCCATCTACCCGTTCGGGGCGTGCCTGACGCGGAGCGAATAACGTAACACTCAAAATACGCTTTTCCCGGCGGAACTTCAAGGCAGGCCTCTGTTGAAGCGATTCGTTAATCGGCGGTCACAACATGCGGGGTGGAAGGGGGTTCTGGCGCGGGGAGCGGATGCGGATCAGGAGAGCGGTAAGACGAGACGGAACGTCGTTCCCTGGTTGACGACGGATTCGATTTCGAGTTTTCCATGGTGGTCGTCGATGATCTTCTTGACGATGGCGAGGCCGAGCCCCGTGCCGTGGCGCTTCCCGTACGTGAAGAANNGGTCAGCGTGCCGCCGTCCTTCATCGCGTCTGCGGCGTTGCCGGCGAGGTTGTAGAACACGCGGACCATCTTCTCCACGTCCATCGTGCAGTCCCCGTTGTACTGAAAATCCCGCACCACGGTCACGTTCCGCTTGATGAGATCCTTTTCGATAAACGCGAGCGCCCCCTCCATCACGTCTTCGAGGGGAATGGTCTCGAGGTGGATGTCGCTCACCCCGCGGGAGAAGTCCAGAATCTCCTGCGTCATGTTAACGAACCGGTCGACCTGCCGGATCATCTCCTCGGCGAGCTGGGCCGACTCCGCGTCACCGGTTTTCTTCTTGATCACCTGCGCGTACATGCGCAGTGTGCCCATCGGGTTCTTGATGTCGTGTATGATCGTGCTCGCCATCTTCCCCACGGCGGAGAGCCGCTCGCTCTGGACCATCTCGCGGGCCAGGCGCGCGTTCTCGAGCGCGATGGAGGCGTGGACGGAGAGCGCGTCGATGAATGATTCGTCTCCGGGGCCNNTCTCCGGTCTTTGCCACGTAGCCCGCGAGGCCCTTCCCGACGGGGAGGCGGATCTCGACGATGTTGTTCCCCTGGGCGACCTTCGACCAGAGCTCACCCGTCAACGCGTCAAGAAGATAGAGTGTCCCCCGGTCCGCGTTGATGCTCCGCGAGGCGGCTTCAAGGATGAGCCCGAGGAGCTTGTCGATTTCGATCGCGGAATTGACGATCTTGCTCGCCTCGATGAGCATGTTGAGGCGGTCCACCTGCTCCCGTGATGCCGTGGCGCTCCGGTCCAGCTCCAGCATGAACGTCTGGTCCATCGTCCGGAGCCTGACCGCCATGTTTGTCAGGAGGTTGAACGTGAATTCTGTGCTCTTCTGCGTGAGGCGCCGGATCTGGTCCTGGCCGAGAAGGACGACAGCACACTCATCCATCGCTTCCGCTCGTGCGGAACGGGGCATGCCGTCCACGACGGAGAGTTCGCCGAAAAAGTCCCCTTCATGAAGGACGGCAAGTAGCGACTCCACGCCGAATTTCGTATACTTGTTGATACGGACCCGCCCGTGCGTGAGGAGATATACTTCCCGCCCTCGCGACGCTTCATCGAATATGATGTCGCCGGCAGCGAACCGCCGTTCCTGAGCGCCCGCAAGGGCGGAGCGGATGATTTTCGGTTCGACGCCGCTGAAAAGAATATTGCGCTGGAGGAGTTTGAGGACCGGATCTCCGGTCGCCCGGGGTTGCCGGGTGGATGATGCGGGCCGGTTGCGCCTTGTTCCTGCTGGAGACTTCTTCTTTGGGGTGGGCTTCGGCATGATCGGAAGCTATAGTAGGGAAAAAGAGAGCTAGAGTCAAGGTAGAATGGTGTAACGATGTCTGGCGACGTTGTCCTTCAAACGTTGGACCTTGGGAAGAAGTACGGCGACCGGTGGGCCGTTAAGGGGCTGAACCTCTCCGTGCGTCGCGGGGATATTTTCGGATTCCTCGGACCGAACGGTGCGGGAAAAAGCACCACAATTCGCATGATTCTGTCGCTGGTTACCCCGAGCACAGGGTCGGTGGAGCTGTTCGGGCTGCCGCTCCGCGAGAACCGGGGAGCTGTCCTGGCCCGGGTCGGAGGGCTTGTGGAACGGGCGGATTTCTATCTGTACCTTTCCGCGCGGCGAAACCTGGAAATCATCGCGGACCTGAACGGCGGCGTCCCCTCCTCCGCCATCGGCGAAGTCCTGGAGACCGTCGGCCTCGCCTCCCGCGCCGGAGACCGCGTCAAGTCGTACTCCCACGGGATGAAGCAGCGGCTCGGCCTTGCCGCGGCACTCCTGGGGTCCCCCGAGCTTGTCGTCCTCGATGAGCCGACAACGGGGCTCGATCCGCACGGGATCAAGGAAGTGCGGGATCTTATCGCGCGTCTTGCCGCCGAACGGAATGTCACCGTTTTT